>JBBSIT010000036.1:0-14241 GCA_038231995.1 Acetobacterales bacterium
TACGCCAGCCGCAGCCATTTCTCGCGTAGCTTCAGCGCGGCCTATGGGGTGGACCCGAGCACCTACCGGCAGGTCAAGGCGGAAGGTGGTGTCGCGCCCGGCCTCCGCCTCGCGGTGGCGGCGGAGGACGAAGGATAATGGGGACCATCAGGAACTGTGGGGTGCCCACGGTGAAGCGGGGTTGGTGCGGTTAGCTGGCCTGGCGCCCCGACCCGACGCATCAGCTGCTGCGGCTTGATCACCCCACAGATCCTGATGCTCTCCATCTTCTTCGGCAAGGGCGGCGAGGTGGCGAGCAACCGGCTGGACGACCAGGAGGTGTCCGTGCATGCGCTGCACCTGCTGCAGGCCTGCCTGGTGTACGTCAACACGCTGATGCTGCAGCGCGTGCTGGCCGAGCCAGAGTGGATGGCGCGCATGACGCCGGCGGACCGGCGCGGCCTGACCCCGCTCGTGTGGGGCCACGTCAGCCCGTACGGCGCCTTCGACTTGGACATGGAGGCCCGGCTCGACCTCGACGTCATGGCCGCGGCCTGACCGGGACCGCCTCTCGACAAGGCGCGATCCGTGAGAAACCGTCGAGTGGCCGGCACTGCCACTCCTTTCCAGAGCTGGTCACGCCCCTTGGCATGTCGGGCGGAATCGGGCAGCCTTGATGAACCATGACAGCCACGTTTGCAGCGTCGGCCGCCTTAGCGCCCGAGGGGCGACTTACCACCCCGGCTTCCTGATCGGAGCCGGTCCAGCCACCCCGTTGATCGGTGGCTTCGATGCCCCTCGCTGCGGACATCCTCGTGCATGATCCCTGATACCGAAGCTCGGACCGACACAGGAAATCTGCCTGAACGGTTCCGCCCGACACCGCTGCCACAACCTCGTCGCACGCGCCGACTTCCCTGCGGTCGCCGGCAGATGGAGCGCCGGCGACCGTAGCAGCTCCGGCAATCGCAACGGAACACACAGCCGGGTCCCGTACACCAAAGGCGGCGCGGGCGAGGAAGCACAGATGGCATACGATCCGAAGGCAATCGAGCCCAAGTGGCAAGCGTATTGGGCAAGCAACCACACCTTCAGGGCCGAGGTCGATCCGGCCAAGCCGAAATTCTATGTGCTCGACATGTTTCCATACCCGTCCGGGGCCGGGCTGCACGTCGGCCACCCCGAGGGCTACACCGCCACCGACATCCTGGCCCGCTACAAGCGGATGCGCGGCTTCAACGTCCTGCACCCGATGGGATGGGACAGCTTCGGCCTGCCAGCCGAGCGCTACGCCATGCGCACCGGCATTCACCCGGCCGTCACCACCAGGAGGAACATCGAAACCTTCCGCGGCCAGGTGCGGCGCCTCGGCTTCTCCTACGACTGGGACAGGGAGCTGGCGACCACCGACCCTGACTTTGTGCGCTGGACGCAGTGGATCTTCCTCAAGCTGTACGAGCGCGGCCTGGCCTACCAGGCGGAGGTGGCCGTCAACTGGTGCCCTGCCCAGAACACCGTGCTGGCCAACGAGGAGGTCAAGGACGGAAAGTACGTAGAGACCGGCGACCCAGTCGTCCGCCGCCTGATGCGGCAGTGGATGCTGCGCATCACCGCCTACGCCGACCGGCTGCTGGAAGGCCTGGACGGGCTGGACTGGCCCGAGGGCATCAAGGCCATGCAGCTGAACTGGATCGGCCGGTCGGAAGGGGCGGAGATCGCCTTCCGGGTGGAGGGCGGCCCCGGCGAGCTGGTGGCGTTCACTACGCGCCCCGATACCTTATTCGGCGCCACCTACTGCGTGCTCGCCCCGGAGCACCCGCTGCTGCCCGGCATCGTCGCGCCGGACGCGCGGCCGGCGGTGGACGCCTACGTCGCGCGTGCCGAGGCGCTGGGCGAGGCGGCGCGCACCGACGCCGGGCGGGAGAAGACCGGCGTGTTCACCGGCGCCCACGTCGTCAATCCGGCCAACGGCGCCCTCCTGCCCGTTTGGATCGCCGACTACGTGCTGGGAAGCTACGGCACCGGCGCCATCATGGCGGTGCCGGGCCACGACCAGCGCGACCACGACTTCGCCCGAGCCTTCGGCCTGCCGGTCGTGCGGGTGGTGGACGGCGGCATGGACGTGCAGGAGGCCGCATACGAGGGCGACGGCCGTATGGTGAACTCCGGCTTCCTGGACGGGATGGCCGTGGCCGAAGCCAAGCGGGCGATGGTCGCCTGGCTGCAGGAGCACGGTGCCGGCACGCCGAAGGTGACCTACCGCCTGCGCGACTGGCTGTTCTCCCGCCAGCGCTACTGGGGCGAGCCGATCCCTGTGCTGCACCTCGCGGACGGTTCGGTGGTGCCGCTGCCGGAGGACAGCTTGCCGCTGCTGCCGCCGGAGCTGGACGACTACACGCCCAGCGCGGGCGGGGAGCCGCCACTGGCCCGCGCAGCGGACTGGGTGTGCACAACCGTCCCCGGGACGGATGTCTCAGCGCTGCGCGAGACCAACACCATGCCGCAGTGGGCGGGGTCGTGCTGGTACTACCTGCGCTTTCTCGACCCGCACAACGACCGGGAGTTCGTCAGCCGCGAGGCCGAGCGCTACTGGATGCCGGTCGATGTGTACGTGGGCGGCGCCGAGCACGCGGTGCTGCACCTGCTCTATGCCCGGTTCTGGCACAAGGTGCTGTACGACATCGGGCTGGTTTCCACCGACGAGCCGTTCAGGAAGCTGTTCAACCAAGGCATGGTCCTGGCCTTCTCGTGCCGCGACGCGTCGGGCCGCTACCACGAGCCGGGCGAGGTGGCCGAGCGGGACGGCAGATACTACGCCGGGTCGGCCGAGGTGAGCCGGCAGGTCGAGAAGATGTCCAAGTCGCGCTTCAACGTCGTCAACCCGGACGACGTGGTAGAGGAGCACGGCGCCGACGCGATGCGACTGTACGAGATGTTCATGGGTCCGCTCGACGCCGCGAAACCCTGGCAGATGGCGGGCGTGAACGGCGTGCGCCGCTTCCTGGACCGCGCCTGGCGCATCGTCTGCGGCGAGGACGACGGGCTGCACCCGGCCGTGCAGGATGTCGAGGCACCGGCGGACCTGCTTCGGCTTCGGCACAGGACCGTGGGTGCCGTCACCGAGGACATCGAGGCGTTGCGCCTCAACACCGCGGTTGCCCGGCTGATGGAGATGGCCAACGGGCTGACGACGGCGGCCGCGCGCCCGCGCGAGGTGGTGGAGGCGTTTGTGCTGCTGCTCGCCCCCTTCGCGCCGCACATCGCGGAGGAGCTGTGGGGCAAGCTCGGCCACGACGGCACGCTGGCCTACGCCCCCTGGCCCGCCTTCAACCCGGAACTGGCCCAGGACGAGAGCCAGGAGTACGTGGTGCAGGTGAACGGCAAGCTGCGCCACCGTTTCCGGGCCAGCGCGGGACTGGATGCGGTGGCACTCCTAGCGGCAGCGAAGGCCGAGCCACAAGTGGCTGCCCTGCTGCAGGGGAAGGCCGTCCTGAAGGAGATCGCGGTTCCTGGGCGGCTGACGAACTTTGTGGTCCGGGGATAGCGCTCGCACAAGCTCGAATGGAACTCGGCACAACACTCTTTACGAAAGGCGCATTTTGTAAAGAGTAGGACACTCCTCCATCGTCCACCAGTTAAGGCGTGTCCATCACCCCACTCGGGGGAGCCGATATACCCGTGAGCACGGAGGCAAACAGTTCTCCGTAACCGGCAAGGCCGCACCAATTTCATGTGCCTGGCCCATTCGCTTCGAGTATAGCGTCGATGCGATGCGCCTGGCGGCGGGCCAGTGCCGACCTGACGAGCACGCACAGCGCAAGCATGGCAGCGATCCCTTCGAGCGCGAGGTGCTGCAGCGGCATGAGAACTACCAGCACGGCGAAAAGTGGCAAGACGCGCCGCGCTGAACCGCCGAAGGAGAACCGGTCGCGCACGAACCACAGTCCGATCAGGTATGAGGCTACCGGGATCGCTACGGCATAGTGTCCGACGATCATTGTCGCCTCCGCATGACCGGTGACGATGTCGACAAGAACGGCGAAGCCGGCTCCCACAGCGGCCCCGGACGCGAAGATCAGGACGTGGCCGTAGCCCCAGGTCAGGGACCGCGCGAGGCTCTGGCTTCCCAGGTGCTCCTCCTTCGAGAAGTACAGCCACCACATCGCGAACACGATGACGAGGGACGAGAGCGCGACGTGCGCCAGCGCGACCTCGACACCCTTCCCGATCACCGCCCGCAGCGCCAGCGAGCCGGCCAGCAGCGTCTCGCCCAGCACGATGATGGTCAGAAGGCCATATCGCTCGATCATGTGGTGGCGGTGCCAGGGCGTCTGGCCGCTCCGTTCCGCGAGGGCCGGCACCGACAGCTCGAAGGCGGCGCCTAGGGCGAACAGGAGCGGGAGCAAGCCCGGAAGGACCAGCCCAACGAGGAGCAGTCCGGTCCAATAGACCTGAACGGTGCCGATCCCGGCGGCGTAGCCGAGCGCGGTCCTTCTCCTTGCCGGATCGTCCAGCGCGGCACGCAGCCAGAGCACGACCATCGCCACCCGCATGACGACATAGCCCACCACGACCATCGTCAGGTCGAGGGACTTGAAGAGGACCTCGATCCCGGATGCCATGATGAGCGCGCCACCCATGATGACCATGGTCAGCAGCCGGAAGAGCGTGTCGTCGTTGTCGTAGGCGGATGCGAACCAAGTGTAGTTCATCCATGCCCACCAGATGCCGAAGAAGGCCATGGCGAAGCGGACGATCCCATCCACGGCGTGCCCGGCAGCGATGGCATGGTGCAGCCCTGCCGCAGCGGACGCGATGGCGATGACCGTGACAAGGTCAAACAGTAGTTCGAGAGGTGTCGAGGCCCGGTGTGCCTGATCTATGTTCCGCGCCGTCATGGGACGGATGTTCTTGAGAGAGGTGGATGCGTCGGCAGGCATGATGTTTCTCGACTCAAGCTGCTGAGATTGGCACGGCACCTATACCAACGCACGTCTGAGGCGCGACGGCTCGCTGACCCGCGTCACCGATTGTAGAGGCCGCGCAGCGCCCGGACTTCCTCCTCGACGATCCCGTGCCCGGCGCCCGGCAGGACCTTGACCGTCACGGCACTGCCAAGTCGGTCGAACACCGCTTCGCTCTCGCGCACGCGGGCCAGCGGGATGTGCGGGTCGCGCTCGTGGCATCCCAGGAACACCGAGCTGCCTGCCAGCGAGGCAGCGTAGTCGAAGCGCTTGGGGGCGTGGCCATACAGCGCGTCGGTCGCAGGCCCACCAGCCTCGCCTGTTCCCACCAGGCCGCCCGACAAGCCGACGACGCCCCTGAACACGTGGCCTGACCGCACGGCATACTCCAAGGCGAGGCAGGCGCCCTGGCTGAAGCCCATCAGGACGATGCGATCCATTCCCACGCCGCGGTCCTGCAAGTGCCCGATCAGCGTCCGGAGGACGCCGAGACCGGACGACAGGCCGGGCTCGTTGGCGGCGAGGGGGGCGAGGAAGCTTGCCGGCCACCACGACCCGTCGGCCGCCGCGGGTGCTAGGAACGCGGCATCGGGCAACGCCAGGTGCTCGGCCAGGCGCAGCATGTCCTCCGGCGACCCGCCGCGCCCGTGCGTCATGACGAACACCACGCGGGCACGGGCAAGCGGCGCGCCTGCCTGCGCGACCCGTCCACCCGCATGAGGCCCCCCGCCGGCCATCTCCGGAACCTCCGCCACTATGCCGGCACGCGAAGCGGGAGCAGCACGCGCTCAATGTCCGCCCGGCGCCGCTCGTACTGCGGCGGCAGCATGAGATGCTGGCCCAGCTCGGCCTCGCTCTCGTCGGTCGCGAACCCGGGCGGATCTGTGGCGATCTCGAACAGGACGCCGCCGGGCTCGCGGAAGTAGATGGCATTGAAGTACTGCCGATCGATCACCGGCGTGACATTCAGCCCGTAGGCCGAGGCGCGCTCCCGCCATTCCTGCTGCACCGCGTCGCTCTCCGCCCGGAATGCGACATGGTGGATCGTGCCCGCCCCTTGCCGCCCGATGCTTGGCGTCTCCGAGCGCCGCAGGTCGATGGTCGAACCGCGTCCGCGGTCTGGCGCCGCCAGGCGGTGACGGCGGCCGCTGCCATCCGCCTCCTCGCCGGCGTGCTCGTAGCCGAACAGCTCCGTCAGCAGCCGGGCCGTGGGTTCGGGGTCGCGAAGCCACAGCGTGACGGAGTGGAACCCGTCGTCGGCCGGCACCCCGTCCGCAGCACCGCCGTTCCTGGGCGCGGCTGACGGGATCTCGATCAGCTCGATCCGCAGGCCGTCGGGGTCCGGGACGGCAATAATCGGTTCACCGAAGCGCGTGCCAGGCGTGTCGAAATCGACGGCCTGCTCGGCCAGCCATTCCATCCAGGCGTCGAGGCCACCCTCCGGCACCGCGTAGGCGACAGCGCTCGCCATTCCCGCACCCGCCCGGCCGAGACCGGCATCAGCGAAGGGAAAGAACGTGAGGATCGTGCCGGGCGACCCGGCTTGGTCGCCGTAATAGAGATGGTAGGTGTCCGGCGCGTCGAAGTTGACGGTCCTCTTCACCAGCCGCTGACGCAGCAGCCCGGCATAGAAATCGACGTTGGCCTGCGGTGAGCCGCAGATCGCAGTGACATGGTGCAGGCCGGGAATGGTGCGGGACATGAGCGGCACTCCTGTGGTCGGAGATGTGTCGGCGGCGGCCTACGGGTAGAACACGCCACCAGTCGCGCGCTGCGGCGCGTCGCGCTTGGTAGGCAGCGGGATGAACTCCGCCTCGTCGCCCGGAACGGTGTCGAAGCGGCCGTTTGCCCACTCCTCCTTCGCGGCCTCGATGCGCTCCAGGCGGGAGGAGACGAAGTTCCACCAGATGTAGCGCGGCCCTTCCATCGGGGCGCCGCCGAACAGCATGAAGCGCGCGTCCGAGATTGCCGCCACCGTGACCGGGTCGCCGGGCCGGAGCACCAGGAGCTGGCCAGGCTCGAACACGTCGCCCGCAACCTCGATCGTGCCGCCGATCGTGTAGATCGCCCGCTCGTCGTAGCCGGCGTCGATCGGCATGCGGGCGCTCGCCTTGAGCTGCACGTCGGCATAGAGGGTCTCGGAGGCCGTCGTGAGCGGCGACGCCGTGCCGAACGCCCGCCCGGCGATCAGCCGCGCCTGAACGCCACCGGCTTCGATCAGCGGCAACGCCTCGGCGCCATGATGCATGAAGGCGGGATCGCTCTCCTCCTGGCTCTTGGGCAGCGCCATCCAGGTCTGGATGCCGAACAAGCGTTGCCCACGCCGCTTGCGCTCGTCGGCGGTGCGCTCGGAGTGGACGATGCCGCGGCCGGCGCGCATCCAGTTCACGGCACCCGGCTGGATGGTCTTTTCCGTGCCCAGGCTGTCGCGATGCAGGATCTCGCCCTCGAACAGGTAAGTAAGCGTCGAGAGATTGATGTGCGGGTGGGGCCGCACGTCGATGCCTTGGTCCGTCAGGAACTCGGCCGGGCCCATCTGGTCGAAGAAGATGAACGGCCCGACCATCTGCCGCTTGCTGGAGGGCAAGGCCCGGCGCACCGTCATCTCGCCGAGGTCCACCGCGCGCGGCACGATCAGGGTCTCAATGGTGCCGGTGCTCGCGCGGTCGCCGAGCGTCGGCTCGGGGCATGGATTCCAACTCATCTGTTGTCTCCGTTCGCTGTGATGGTTTATCGGCCGCAGCCATAGGATTGAAGGACGCAGGCCGGCTCGGCGGCACCACTGTCCATTCGGTAACTGCTTTCCGTCGCGGACAAGAAGCGCATGAGCGTGCCCGATGGATTGTTGCTCGTGCGGACAGCCTCATAAGGCAGCAAGAACTCTCCCAGCGTGGAGTCGATGGACGTGGTGGTGGTCGTCCGCGTCGAACAAAGAGGGGCACGACGCGGACGGGTTTCGGACATCGGCCAGGAAACGGCCGACGCAGGCTGATTAGGCCTCGTGGGCACCGAACATGCTGTTGGCGTAGATGATGCCCAGGCCGTAGGCGCCGCCGAATCGCTTCGCGATCCCAGTGGTCATCTCGTAGCTGTCCGTGCGCGCCCAGTCGCGCTGCAGTTCCAGCAGGTACTGCAGGGCCGTCATCGGCTGCCCGCCGGCCTGCACGATGCGCTCCATGGCGCGTTCGTGCGCCTCCTCCGATACGTCGCCGCAGGCGTCGGCGATCACGTAAACCTCGAAGCCCTGGTCGATGGCCGACAACGCCGGCGCGACGATGCACACCGAGGTCCACAGCCCAGCCAGCACGATGCGCGGCTTGGCGATCCGGTTGATCTCGGCGATCACGCCCGCGTCCTCCCAGGTGTTCATGGAGGTGCGGTCGAGCAGCGCCTTGCCGGGGAAGGCGCGGGTGATCTCCTCGAACATGGGGCCCGAGAACGACTTCTCGGCCACAGTGGTCAGGATCGTCGATACGCCGAAGCCGGCGGCGGCCTCGGACACCAGGGCGGCGTTGTTGCGCAGCATCACGGCGTCGATCGACTTGGTCGCGAAGGACATCTGCGACTGAAAGTCGATCATGACCAGCGTATGATCGGAAGGCGTCAGCAGCAGCTTACCGGGGGTCGGGGTGGCGGTGATCGGCATGGTTTCAATCCTTGGGCCTGGGTGTGTTGCGATAGCGACCGGGGGCTAGCCTGGACCTGGACGCAACGCCGTTTCGAAGATCGCGGGTTCTGGAGTGCACAGGCGCAGTTCACCTCAGCGAGCGCGCGCGAAATCAAGCAGGTCAGCGTTGAGCTGGTCGCGTGCGACGTCGGTGAGGCCGTGTGCGCCGCCGGGGTAGACCTTGAGCGTTGCGAGCGGCGCGATGTCCGCGGAGCGCCGGCCTGTCGTGGCGAACGGAACGATTTGGTCGTCGTCGCCATGGATCACGAGCGTCGGCACATCCATCCGCTTCAAGTCGGCGATGAAGTCGGTTTCCGAGAAGGCCTCGATGCAGTCTAGTTCGCCCTTCAGCCCGCCCATCATGCCCTGCAGCCAGAAAGCATCGCGCATTCCCTGGCTCACGACCTGACCCTCTCGGTTCGCGCCGAAGAAGGGCGTGGTGAAGTCCCTGAAGAGCTGCGAGCGGTCTTTCAGGAGCCCGGCGCGGATGCCGTCGAACACTTCCATCGGCAAGCCGTCGGGGTTCGTGTCGGTCCGGACCATGATGGGAGCCACGGCGCTCACCAGCACCGCCCTGGCGATGCGCGCAGTGCCGTGCCGGCCGATGGTGCGCGCGACCTCGCCGCCGCCGGTGGAATGACCGACCATCATCGCGCCGCGCAGGTCGAGGTGCTCCATCAGCTGCGCCAGGTCGTCGGCGTAGGTATCCATGTCGTTGCCCTGCCAAGGCTGCGAGGACCGGCCGTGGCCCCGGCGGTCGTGGGCGATGCAGCGGAAGCCGTTGGCCGCGAGGTGGGCCATCTGCGCTTCCCACGCATCGGCGCTGAGCGGCCAGCCATGGCTGAACACGACAGGCGGGCCGCTACCCCAGTCCTTGAAGAAGATCTGCGTACCGTCCTTGGTGATGATGGTGCTCATGATCGTCGCGCCCTGGCTGATAGCGTTGAACGAAAGAGCGTTTCCCCATCCCGTGACGGCAAGCCTGGCCCACGATTGGCTGCAAGGAGGCAATCGCACTTGCCTGCAAGGCGCAGTCGCCAGGCCGCATGCACCGTGAAGCGCATCGCCAACCGCTCCGGGTCAATGTCGGCACACCCCGGTCAGGGCGAGCTGCCAGAGGTTCGAGAAACGATGGCTGCACCGTAGAGGCCGGCGGGGCCGGCTGGCTTTGCCGAAACGCGCGCAGATTGTCCCGAACGCGCAAATACTTTGGCCTGCGAAGCCTCGCTGGTTATATGGCGCTCTGGTACCGCAAGGTCGGATACTGCAAGGATGAGCTTCGGCACGATTAGCAACGGGAATGAAACGGACGAGCGAGCGTTTGGACCGATCCTGACCCGTTACCTGGGACAGAATGTCGCCCCTACCGCCTTGGCGCATACTCCCCTGTGCCGCCCCCTCGCCGTCACCCGCGTGTGGACGGCGGATGAGCAGGTTTGCGAATCACGCCCAATCCCGTCCGAAGATGCATTCCACCTCATCCTCCAGTGCCGTGAGATGCCGCCTCATGATCTTTGGCTCGACGGGCGGCTGACCAGAACCGAGCCATATCCCAGGCACAGCGTCAGCATCATCGACCTCCGCAGGAGTTCACGAACGCGGATCGCGTCGGCTCACGAGGCCCTGGTGTTCTATCTGGACAGGAAGGCCCTGGACGAGATTGCCGAGGAGTACGGCAGCCCATCCATCGACGGCCTGTCATTGAAGCCCGGCATTGCCGCGATCGATCCCGTGATGGCAAGGCTCGGCCAGTCGCTGCGACCGGCGCTCGTGGACCAGCCCGACATGGATCAGCTCCTCGTCGATCAGTTCATGCTCCTGATGCATGCGCACGTGGCGCGCACCTACGGCGCGCTGCGGCCGGTCAAGGCCATTTCACGGGGCGGCCTGGCCCTTTGGCAAGAACGCCGCGCAAAGGAGCGGATCGCGGCCTCGGTCGGCCGCCATCTGTCGCTGTCCGACGTCGCACGGGACGTTTCCCTGTCGGTGAGCCACTTCTCTCGGAGCTTTCGCCAGAGCACCGGCATGTCGCCCCACCGCTGGCTGGTGCGGCAGCGGATGGACGCAGCGAAGGCCATGCTGCTCGCGAACGACCTGACCATTGCAGAGATCACCCTGGCGACCGGATACGCCGAGCAGAGTTCCTTCACGAAAGCATTCCTGCAGAGCGTCGGCATGTCTCCGGCTGCCTGGAGGCGGAACCACAAACACTGAACCGTCAAAGTAGGTTCAATGACCACAAAAGCAGGCAAAACGGCCATTTCCGGTACGGTTTAGTTCTACCAATTGCTCATGAGCTGCTGCACTTCGAGCATCCATTGTGCCCTTCAAGATCTTGCGGCTCGGCACGTTTGCCGGATGTTGCCACAAAGCCTAGTTGTCATAGAAACTCGGGCCGACTTTTGACAAAAAGCGCATTCTGTCAGAAGGCGGCTATCGTGCGTGCCGGATCAGCAAGGGTTCCTGGCCATGCCGGCGAAGCCGCCCGAGGGGCGAAGTGTAAAGAGTGTCGCGGCGGCAGCTCCGGACGGTGCCGCCGATGGGCACGAGCGCGCCAAGGATTTCCTGACCGAGGGCGAGGTCACGCGCCTGCTGGACGCCGCCAAGGGCGGGCGGCACGGCGTGCGCGACCACCTGCTGCTGCTCATGATGTTCCGCCACGGCCTGCGGGTCAGCGAGGCCGTCGCCCTGCGCCGCGACGAGCTGGACCTCGACCGTGCCCGGCTGTGGGTGCGTCGCCTCTAGGGCGGGCTGTCCGTCGAGCAGCCGGTCGCCGGCGACGAGCTGCGCGCGATCAAGCGCCACCTCGCCACCCGCACCGACGCGTTGCCCTGGCTGTTCACCTCCGAGCGCGGCCAGCCGCTCACCCGGCAGTCGGTCAACTACCTCATCGGCGCCGCGGCCGGGCGCGCCGGCCTGCCTGCCGTCCACCCACACATGCTGCGGCACTCCTGCGGCTTCGCGCTGGCCAACAAGGGCTACGACCTCCGCCTCATCCAGGACTACCTCGGCCACCGTGACCCCAGGCACACCGTCCACTACACCCGAACCGCGGGCCGGCGGTTCGAAGGGCTGTGGAGCCGCTAACCGCATGGCGTCGAAGAAGACGGTCACCCTGGACAACCTGGCGGCGCTCGGCCAGGAGCGTCTCGCCGCGATCCTCGTCGACCTCGCGGAGGGCGATGCCGAGGTCAAGCGGCGCCTGCGCCTGGAACTCGCCGCACAGGCCGGCGGCGACAGCATCGCCGCCGAGATCGGCAAGCGCATCACTGCCCTGAGATCCGCTCGGTCCTTCATCGACTGGCAGAAGCGACGTGACTTCGTGCGCGACCTCGACCTGCAGCGGGCGATGATCGCAGACCGGGTCGCGCCCACCCGCCCCGACCTGGCGTTGGACCTGATGTGGCGGTTCCTGGACCTCGCCGAGCCGGTGATCAACCGTGTGGACGACAGCACCGGCTCGGTGGGGGATGTCTTCCGGCTGGCCTGCGAGGACCTCGGCGCGATCGCGGCCAAGGCTAGGCCCAATCCGGTGGGCCTCGCGGATCGGGTGTTCACCGCGCTGCTGGCCAACGAGTACGGCGTCTACGACGGCTTGGTGCCGGTCATGCTCCCAGCCCTCGGCGACGCGGGTGCGGCACACCTGAAGAGCCGGCTGGCTCAGGCGCCGACGGACCGGTCAAAGGCGAGCGGACGGGACTGGCGTGCGGGTGCCGCGCGCCGTGCCTTGCAGGACATCGCGGACGGCCAGTCCGAGGTTGATGCCTACATCGCGCTGGTGCCCGTGGACGAGCGGAGCAGGCCGCACACGGGCGCCGAGATCGGCCGCCGCCTCTTGGCCGCCGGTCGGGCAGCCGAGGCGCTCGCCGCATTGGAGACGGCAAGGCCGAAGCAGCGCGTCGTCCGAGCAAGGGACGACGAGGACTTGTACCTCTTGGGGTATGGCGACGGCAGCGCGTGGGAGGAGGTCTACATCGAGGCGCTCGACGCGACGGGTCAGCAGGAGCAGGCGCAGCAGCTACGCTGGGCGGCGTTCGAGGAGCGGCTCTCCTCCACGCAGCTGCGCGCCTACCTGAAGAGGCTGCCGGACTTCGAGGATGTCGAGGCCGAGGAACGGGCCATGCAGCAGGCGCTCGGCTTTGGGAGCTTCTCTGCCGCACTCAACTTCTTCCGGGAATGGCCGGACCAGGCCCGTGCCGCGCAGCTCGTGCTTGCGCGGGCTTCGGAGATCGACGGCAACATGTACTTCCTGCTCGATCCGGCAGCGCAGCTGATCGAGGGCAAGCACCCGCTGGCGGCGACCCTGCTCCGGCGGGCCATGATCGAGGACACGCTCGATGGCGCGAAGTCCACCCGCTACAAGCACGCTGCCCGGCACCTACTCGAATGCGCGTCGCTCGCGCCGGGCATTCGGGACTTCGGCGCATTCGAGACGCACGAGAGCTATGCGGCCCGCATGCGCGCCAGGCACGGCCGGAAGACCGGCTTCTGGGGTCAGGTGAGCGAAGTGTCGGGAAGCGGCAGCCGCTGATCCCCTCCGGACAGCCCGAGCCATGGCCAAAACGCACAGCTTCGCGGTCACTGGGCCGTCCTGGTGCGGATGCATGCGTGGTCGCTGAACTACCGCGACCTGATGGTCGCCACGGACCGCTATGGGGCGGGCGGCACGCAGCCGGACCTCGTGCCGCTCTCGGACGGCGCTGGCGAGGTGGTCACGACCGGCCCTGGGGTACGCCGGGTCAAGCAGGGTGACCGTGTCTGCCCCACCTTCATGCAGGGCAGGCTCGGCGGTGAGGTGATCCCCGAGGCGCGCCGGCGAGCGCTCGGCGGTGGCGTGGATGGCGTGCTGGCCGAGTACGTGCTGGTGGACCAGGAGGACCTGGTGCATGTGCCGGCCCATCTCTCCTACGAGGAAGCGGCGACGCTTCCCTGCGCCGGCGTCACAGCTTGGAACGCGCTCTACGGCGGCCGGCGCCAGCAGCCCGGCAAGACGGTCCTGGTGCTGGGCAGACCGGCGGCGTGTCGGTCTAAAGCTACCCCGGTTCTGGGGCCGGTCGCGGCGTCCAGCTCACGATGGTCCTCACGCAGAGCCGTGCCTGCGCGGGGTCGCTGATAAGGGGAAAGGCTCTTGTCGGGTTCCGGGGTGGTAGGGCTGGGCCTGGATAGCGTGGCGGACGGGTCTCTGATCTGATGGTGGAAGCGCGAGGCGAACGGCTTCGCGCGAGGAGGCTGCGCCATCATGGCCACATCGGACTTGGTCAACCTCTCGGGCCTGATGGACGACGCCAAGTGCTTCGCCTTCGTGCGTCAGCACCGCTGGCCGGAAGGCGTGCGCTGCCCCGGCTGCAGTAGTGGCGCGGTGATCCGGGACGGGTGCGACGATACGCAGCCGCACCGGCAGCGGTATCGCTGCAAGATGTGCCTGGGGCGCTTCGACGATCTCACGGGGACGGCGCTGGCCGGGCACCACCAGCCGCTGCGGGTCTGGGTGTTGTGCCTGTATTTCATGGGGCTGTAGAGGGCGGTCCAAATCCAGGCCACTTTGATGCCTTGCGACTTGGCTCTGAGCGGCGATGATCCGAAAGCCAAAAAGGCACTCGGGGCAAATCCCCGGGCAAAGACGGAACGGCA
>JBBSIT010000037.1:0-14111 GCA_038231995.1 Acetobacterales bacterium
CCGGGGTGCATGAGGTCGGCGGGAGCAGCGGCCCGTCGCTGACGGAGCGCGCCGGCGCCGCGGCGAGCGGGATCGCGGAGCGGGTGGGCGACGCGGCGAGCGGGGCCTACCAGAGCGTCGTGGGTGCGGCCGGGTCGGTGGCGGACAGCGTCGGCTCGATGGCAGGCTCGGCGACGCAGCGCGCGACCGAGCTGAGCCACGACCTGCGCGACCACGCGTCGCGGGCCGGGGGCTCGGCGCAGCAGGGCGTGAGCCAGCTGCTGCACGAGCAGCCGCTGGTGCTCGGGGCCATCGGGATCGCGGTGGGTGCTGCGATCGGAGCGCTGCTGCCCGGCACCCGCGCGGAGGACCGCCTGATGGGCGAGGCGAGCGACTCCCTGACCCGGCAGGTCAAGACCGCCGCGCATGAAGGCTACGAGCGCGTGCAGGAGGTGGCCGGCGAGCAATTCGAACACGCCAAGGCTGCCGCCGCCGAGACCTACAACACGACCAAGGACCGGCTCGACCAAGCCGGCCTGTCCCCCGGCAAGATCGGCGACGCGCTCGGCTCGGTGGCCCAGGACGTCCGGCAATCCGTGCGCGAAGGGGTGCATAACGCGGCGGGCGAAGTCCGGGACTCGATCAACAAGAGCGACCCGGCAGCGAAAGGGACCAACACGTAGGCGCCCCTCCACGCGGGCTGGCCCGGCACGCGCTCCTTCGGCGCGTACCGGGTTGCGCCGGCGGGGAGCGGCCTCCCTGCGGCGAGGGGAAGCAGCATTCTCGGAGGGCTGAATGACAGCGTACAGGACCGTCAAGCTGTTCGACCTCGACGAAGCGCCCAGCTTCGTCAGGGACGCGATTCGTCCCATCGCGCTCGCGCATGTCAGCACGGTCGATGCGAGCGCGATCTGGGAGGTGACGGTGGGCACCTACGATTGGCAGGACGCCGCCGAGGAGTGGGCGCTCCACCGCTGGATGCGCGAGAACGGGGCCACGGACGGCGAAGGGGTGCTGGTGAAGATGGAGGGCGCCGCGTGATGCAGCCCCGGGCGTGACCGGCGCGCCGGGCAGCCGCCGTCAGACCACGG
The DNA here is from genome assembly GCA_038231995.1 of Acetobacterales bacterium. GTDB lineage: Bacteria > Pseudomonadota > Alphaproteobacteria > Acetobacterales > Acetobacteraceae > JBBSIT01. The sequence goes on from JBBSIT010000037.1 coordinate 1,071, forward strand.
CGACGCTCGATGGCACGCCCTGCCCGTCCGCCGGCTGCCATCCCTTGGGCCCACGCAGGAAGCGCGCGCTCCTGGCCCGCGCGTAACTGGACGCGCCGTGCGGTGCTGCGAAACGCTCGACCGTGATCTCGCCGGGCTGCACGCGCAGCAGGTTGAAGTTGTTCTCCTCGCCGCGCAGGCGCGTGGACAAGCCCGTCCCCGCCTGCACCAGCAGCATCGCGGGGGTTTGCCCGCCATCGGCCCCGGACGGCTCGGCGCGCCAGGCGTGCAGGTGGCCGGACAGCACGATGTCCGCCCCGCAGCTCGCGAGGGCGGCCAGGGCGCGTCCGGCGCCGCGCATCAGCGCCTTGTGCTGCTCCTCGGGCGCGTGCGCGAAGGGGTGGTGCACCACCACGATGCGCGTCCGCCCCGCCCCGTGCCCGCCCAGGGCCGAGCAGATCCGGGCGACCTCGTGCCGGTCGATGCGCCCGCGCTGCCAGTCCAGCGGATTGACCGTGTTGACGCCCACGACCGACAGCTCGTCATCCTTGAAGCCCGGCTCCGGATCCTCGCCGATCCAGCGGCGATAGCGGCGCCAGGGGCCGAACAGGCGCAGCGCGATGTTGTCCAGCGGCGTGTCGTGATTGCCGGGCACGACGAGGCACGGCGCCTCGATGCGGTCGAGGAAGGCCCGCGCCTCCTGGAACTGCCGGACCCGCGCGCGCTGCGTGAGGTCGCCGGACACCACGACCAGGCTGGGCGCTGCGCCGTTCACCGTCTCGATCAGCGGCTCCAGTAGGTCCGGCCGGGTGCGTCCGAAATGCAGGTCGGAGAGGTGGATGATCGTGCGCATGGGACGTGCCTACGTGGGGTCGGCGGGTCCGAGGACCGTGAGCGCGTCGCGCAGGAGCCGGAAGCGGAACGGCCCGGCCAGGCGCTCGCGCTCCCCGTCCCGCGCTACGCGCCGGCGCCGGCGGCGCGTCTCGACCAGGATTTCGTCGGCGCAGAACAGCTCGAAGTCGCGCTCCGGTTGCAGCCGCCGCAGCGCCAGGCCGACGGCCAGGCGCAGCAGGCCGATGCGCCCGCGGTCCGGCGCGACGTAGAGCGCGAAGCGGCGCGAGGCGATGCAGTCCCCGCCCGCCAGGCCGAATTGCTCCAGTTGATAGGCGTTGTTCGCCACGAAGATGAGCGGCGTGCGGTGGCGCCGGACCTCCCCGTCCACGGAGAGCTGCACCGACATCGGCGCGTCGAAACTGGCGAGCGCGAGCAGCACCGACAAGTTCGCTGCGGCCCGGCTGCGCCCCGAGCGCCGATAGACCCGCTCGCGCCGTTCCAGGATCGCGGCGTAGGCGCCCAGGCTCGCGTTATTGAGGAAGATGCGGCCGTTGACGTCGCCCACGTCCATCGTCCGCTCGCGGCCCTCGGCCAGGACGCGCACGGCGTCGTCCAGCCCCTCCGGGATGCCGAGGCTGCGCGCGACGTAGTTGAAGGTGCCGAGCGGCAGGATGCCCAGCCGCCGGTCGGTGCCGACCAGGTGCGCGGCGACGGCGTTGATCGTGCCGTCCCCGCCGGCGGCCACGACCGTGCGGAAGCCTTCGCGCACCGCGCGGCCGGCCTCGCCGCCGATCGCCGAGCCGCGCCGGACGACGCGCAGCTCGAACCGTCCGAGATACTGAGCGAACAGGCCCCGCAGCTCGTCCGCCAAAGCGTCGCCTTTCCCCTTGCCCGAACCTGCATTCAGGATGACGCATAGGTCCAAGATCAAAGCCTCCGCATCGAGAACCGGCTCGCACATCCAGCCTTCACCCTCCCGACGCGGCAAGATGCCGCATGGAATGGCCCAGAACCAGTCGGAGTCCTTGCTATTGTCTGCAGCGGGGGCGGATCGGGCAGGCACGGCGCCGTGCCCACCCACGCAGGACAGGGACAGGATTCCAGATGATGCATAGGCTTATGCTGGTCTTTGTTCTAGCAACCGCCCCGGCGTTGGCCCAAACCGGCCCGGACCCTGCGGCGCAGCCTACCCCCCGCAGCATCGGCATATGGTCCGACTGGGAGGCGTTCACGTCGCAGGAAGCGGGCACGACCGTGTGCTACTTGCTCTCGCGTCCGTTCTCCGCGGTCCCCTCGATGGAGGGACGGGGCGAGCTGGCGCTGACCGTCACGAGGTGGCCGGGACGTCAGGACACGGTGTCGCTGGCCGCCGGGTCTGCTGACATCGGCAGCACCAGGGCCGAGCTGAGGGTGGGGGCGGAGGCATTCCCGCTCGACACGGGGCCGGACGGCGCGTTCGTGCGGGACGCCGCGGCGGCCGTCGCGGCGATGAAGCGGGGATTGCAGGCGGTCGCGAACTTCGTGGGGCCGCAAGGGGCGCGGGCCACCGTCACCTACAGCCTGCGCGGCTTCAGAGCCGCCTACGGGGCGACCCGGCGGGTGTGCCCCGAGCGGTAGGCGTGCGTGCAATCCCGTCCCGGCCCACCGGAAGCTGATGCAGATCAGGGTCGGCCGGCGCCGGCGCCCGCTAGGCTCATGGGCGCGCTTCAACTGCGTCGAGAGGATCACCGTCATGGCTCCGAGCGCTTCCAACCTTGGCCGCAGCGCGTTGCTCGCCGGCCTCTTGGCCTGTGCGCCCCCTGCCTGGGCGGCGCAGGTCGCGGGCATCACGCTGCCGCCGACCGAGACCGTGCAGGGCACGCAGCTCCAACTCGCGGGCTGCGCGGTCCGCGAGGAGCTGTGGATGAACCTCTACGCCATCTCGCTCTACCTGCCCCACGGCGCGGCCGGGGCCGCCCGCATGACCGACGACCAGACGCCCAGGATGATCCGGCTCGACGTGACCTATGACGGCCAGGTGCCGAACGGCCTTCCCTCGGAGTGGAAGGAGCGGCTGCAGCAACGCGTCTCGCAGGAGTTCATCCAGACGCTGCAGAACCAGTACAACGACCTGCGCGGCGGCGACACGGTGCGGGTTTCCTACGTCCCCGGCAGCGGTACCACCCTGAGCGTCAACGGCAACACGGTCGTGACGCGCCCCGGCAACGGGCTGATGAACGCCATGATGCAGGTCTGGATCGGCCCGGACCCGATATCGGGGAACATCAAGCGGCACCTGCTCAGCGGCTCGTGCTGAACGCGCTCTTGTGTTCAGTCAGGGTGAGTAACCGCGTGAAACAAAGGCTAGATTGGTTTCACCCTGGGTGAAACCGATCTAGGATAGCGCAGTCCAGGCGGTCCGCAGCAAGGCGATGGTCCGGCTTCCACATGCGGGCTCCCTTCTCCAACCGACCCGAGCCGTGACGGCTCCCACGGGTTTGCATGCTCTCGCTTCAATCTTGGTGAAATCTGCCTGTGCGGCCCACCCATGCCAGCAGCGCCGGCACGAACAGCAAGGTCGTCAGCACCGTGCAGCCGAGGTTGAGCAGCAGCAGGTCGCCCATGCTGGCCGTGCCGGGGTGGCGCGACAGCGCCAGGGAACCGAATGCAGTGGCGGTGGTCAGTGCGGAGAACAGCACCGCGCGCGCCGTGGCGGAGCCCAGCGGCCCGGTGCGCCCGGCGCGCCAGTTCATGACGAAGTAGACGTTGAACGAGACGCCCACGCCCAGCAGCAGCGGCAAGGCTATGATGTTGGCGAAGTTGAGCGGCAGCGGCAGCAGCACGGCCGCCACCACCGTCAGCAGGGCCGACACCACCAAGGGCGCCAGCACCAGCAGCACGTCCAGCAACCGGCGCAACGCCGCGAGGAGCAGCGCCGCGATGGCGGCGAGCGCCAGCAAGGCCGCGGTCCGGAAAGCGCTGGTGACGGTGTCCGCGCTGGCGGTGATCGTGACGGCGGACCCGGCCGCCTCGGGCGCCACCGCCTGCACCTCCGCCAAGAAGCGATGCAGGCCGGCGCTGTCCCGCGCCTCCCGTTTCGGCACCACTTGCAGCTTCGCGCGGCCATCGGGCAGGACCCAGTCCCGCCGGATGTCCGCGGGGATGTCCGCCTCGGTGACCGGCTTCGCATCCAGCGCGAGGCGCAGGCGATCGAGCTGCAGCGGCAGGAATCGCGTCAGCGCGGCATCGGCGCCCAACAGTACTGCGTCCGGCGCCTTGGCCAGCGCCTGCACGTCCTCCGTGATGGCGATCATCGTGCTGCCCGGGGGCAGCCTGTCGCGCACGCCGGCCAGGGACGCGGCTAAGTCCTGCGCGGCCCGGCGCAGCGTCGCCGCGTCCGGACGGGCTGGCGCGGGGCTTGCGGCCAGCGACGTGCGCAGCAGGCTGGCGGCGTCGGCCACCAGGGGCAGCTTCTCCGCCTGGTTATCCGGCACGAAGCTCTGCAGGCTGATCACTTCGTCCACCAGGGACAGGTGCCTCAAGCGTTCCCCGAGCTCCGCCGCTGCCGCGGTCGATGGCGTCAGAATCTCGATCGTGTAGGGGTTGGCGATCGGGTCGTCCATGAGGTCGTAGAGCGTCCGCACCGCCTCGGTGGTCGGGTCCTTGGTGTGCAGCGGGTCGCTGTCGAAGGCCAGCCGCGGCAGCAGCGCGACGCCGATTGCCGCCAGGGCTGCGAACGCGAGCACCACCGGCCGGCAATGGCGCGCCAGCACGGGATCGAGCGGGCGCAGCCAAGCCAGGCCGACCTCCGCGGCGCCCTCTCGGGGTCGGAACAGCGCCAGCAGGGCAAGCAGGAACGTGACCGTGCAGATGAACGCGATCAGCATGCCCGACCCGGCGATCAACCCAAGCTGCACCACACCCACGAAATTGGTCGGGGTGAAGGCCAGGAACCCGGCCATGCTGGCCAGCGCCGCCACCAGGACCTGGTTGCCGGCGCGCCGCCCCGTCTGCTCCAGGGCTGCTTGCAGGCCAGGATGATCCAGCCGCGCCTCGCGGAACCGGACGGTGAGCTGGATCGCGAAATCGACCGCGATACCCACGAACAGCACGGCGAAGGCAACCGAGACGAGGTTCAGCGTGCCCACGGCCAGGGCTGCGAACCCGGTGGTCAGCAGCAGGCCGAGCAGCAAGGTCAGCAGGATCGGCAGGATCAGCCGCCAGCTGCGCACCGCCAGGAACAGCAGCACCGCCACCAGCGCCATGCTGCCCAGCAGCGCTTCCACGGCGCCGTGCGCGACGGTCGCGAATTCCTCGTTCTCCAGCGCGACCGAGCCGGTCAGGCGCACATGGGCGCGGCCGTTGCGGACGAACTCCAGGTCGGCGGCGGCCGTGCGGACGGCCTGGGCGGCGGCGGCGCCGGGCTCTAGGGCGCCGTAGTCCAACACCGGCTTCGTCAGCACGAAGCGGTAGCGCCCGCCAAGGTCGGATACCGACCCGGCCAGCAGGCGCTGCCACGACAGCGGTTCCGGCCTGCCTGCGGCGGCTGCCGCCAGCGCCGTATGGAACCCTCGCAGGGCGGGCTCGAACGGCGCCAGATTGGCCTGCCCGGCCTTGACGCCCTCGGAGATCAGCGCCAGGGCCGCGAACAGCCCGCGCAGGTTGGGCTCGGCGTTGAGCTAGCCCAAAAAGGGCTGCGCGTCGATCGTCTGGTCCAGCAGCTCTGTCAGGGGCGCCACGTCCAGGAACAGCAGGCCGTTTTGCTCCAGGTAGGGGGAGGCGTCGGGACGCCGTACCTCCTGGAAATGCGCGCGGTCCGGCTGCAACCTGGCTGCCAGGTCCGCGGCGGTGATCTCCGCCTCCTCGGGGGTGGCGCCATCGACCACGGCGACCAGCAGGTCCTCGTTCTGCGGGAAGGCGCGCTGCAGCACCAACCCGCGATCCCGCCAGGGCAGCGAGGCGGAGAACAGGCCCGAAGTGTCCGTGGTCACGCCGAGCCTGGCATAGGCGAGCCACGCCGAACCCAATGCCAGCAGCACGGCCGCGACCAGCACCAGGCCGGACCGGCGTACGCAGCCGCCCACCCATCGTTCGAGCATCAGGCCCGCACGAGGCGGCGCAGCCGCAGCCCCGTGAGGATCATCATGGCCGTGGCGCCCACGGCCGCGCCCAGCACGACCGGCGCCAGCCAGCCCAGCCAGGCCAGCGGACCCAGCAGGTACAGCGCGTCATCGGGATCGAACCCGGCCCTGCCGGAATAGGCCTTCGTGCCGGCCGGGCTCCGGGTCTCCAGCAGCTCGCACCACCAGCCGCAGATCAGCATCGCCGCCCCGCCCAGCAAGCCCAGCGGCACCGCCCAGGCGCCCAGCCAGCCGCCCCGCACGGCGAACCCGGCCGCGACGAAGAACAGCGCGTTCACCAGGTTATCCACGTAGAAGTCGTAGCGGTGGCCGGACGCGCTCATCATGTTTCCGACCCGCGCCAGCTCGCCGTCCGCGCGGTCGAGGAACGCCGACAGCAGCCAGAGCCCGCCGCCCCACCATGCGCCGGCCGCGGTGCCCGGCGCGATGACGGCGCAGGCGCCGACGCCGGTCAGCAGCCGCAGTGTGGTCAGGTGGTTGGGCGTGATTCGTGTGCCCAATAGCGGCCGTATGGCGCGCCGGGCGATCAGGTGAGTCCAGCTATCATGACTCAAGCCGGGTTCTCCAGTTTCGTGGCGGGCCGGGCCTCCCGCCACTGCCAGGCAGCCAGGGCCGGCACGCCCAGGCCGATCTCCCGTATGCGCTTCATCAGGCCGAGGGCGATCGCGATCTCGGGCGACAATCCGAGCAGGTGGCAGACCACGACATATCCGCCCTCCGCCACGCCGATCGCGCCGGGAATGGCGAAGCCCGCCGCTTTCAGGGCCTGGCCGAGCGCCTCGATCACGGTCCCCTCCGCCAAGCCTACATCGGTCCCGAGCATGTGCAACGCAAGACATACCTCCACCCCGCCCAGCAGCCATGAGATGCTGTGGTGGAAACAGGCCAGCGCAATGGGTCCGGGCCTGCGATAGATGCCGCGGATCGCCGCGTCCAGCCCGGAGGCCTCGCCCAGCGGAGCCCATCCGAAGCTGCTGGACACGCGCATGATCCCGCGCTCTATCAACCCCGCCAGGCCGAACCATTGCGAGGCGATGAAGCCGGCCGCCCCGGCGACGGCCAGGCCGAGCCCGCCCAGCACATAGCCCGTTACCCCGCTGTCGCCGACCAGGAGCACCAGCAGCCCCAGGCCGAGCAGGGTGTAGGCGATCTGGGTCAGCATCTCCATCGTCAGGTCGCCGACCGAGCCCGCCAAGGCGTCGGCCAGCCTCAATCCGCGCCGCCGCAATAGCCGGGCGGCCACGATCTCCCCACCGATCTGCGCCACCGGCAGCAGGTTGTTCACGCCCTCGCGGATCCAGCGCAGCACCATGAACTCGGCGACCGTCGGCTGCGGCTGGGTCGGGCCCGCGATGGCGCGCCAGGCCAGGGCGGAGAACAGGATCTGCACGACATGGAACAGGGCCACGGCCATTATGCCCCAGCCGGCGCGAGCCAGGAGGGCCATGATCTCGGCCACGCCGAAGCTGGCCAGCAACCAGGCGGCCAAGCCGAGCCCAGCCAGGGCGCCGATCGCAGCCCCCCATCTCATGATGGCAGGCGCCGGGGGGAGCAGGATTCGTCGTGTAGGATCCCGCTCGCGCCGCCATGAGCCAACAGGGCCGGACGCGCCGAGCCGCGCTGATCCAAAGTGGCGCGATCCCGTTCGCAGGCATTGAGCGCGCGCTGGATGCGATCGGGGCCGATGTGCGGACGCACGAGGATCAGGCTGCGGCTAGCTGAGCCGGCCGCTCCAGGAAGGCGCCGGCCTCGATCATGACATCAGCTGCAGGCTCGCGCATCCGCGAGGTCGAGCAGGGTGTCCACGTCCAGCCAGCGCCTGGCGACGCAGTGGATGCCTGCGGTATGCCGCGCCGCGATGCGGCCGTGGAATTCGGGCATGTCGGCAGCGCCCAGCGTGCCGTCCGCGCGCATGGCGGCCAGCTCCTCCCGGATCAGGGCGCTGCCCCGGGGCCGTCGTGCGCAGCAGGCCGATCCGCTCGCCGCATGCCTCCTCGCCCTGCCCGATGCCCGCCTCCTCGACGATATTGGCGGACAGGCCGCCATGGGCCTCCATCAGGAAATGCAGCGCCGGCGCGTCCAGAAGGCGTCGAAGCGCCTCGGTTCGCGCGGTCACGGTTGGCGAGGCGCGCCCGGCTGCGGGCAGGAACGTGTCGGGCAAAGCATCTCTCCCACCAGGGATGCCGGCCCCAGATCGTCGCCATTATCCTTCCGTCCTCAGACCGTCAAGGAAGCGGCCTGGAGCAGGGCGTTGACGGGGTGGACGCCGCCCGATGGCATCGAGATGCCAGAGCGGAGGTGTTGAGCACGGTCACGTCGAGGTTCGCGCCAGCAGGCATCGCCGGCGCTCTTGTGGGGGCAACAGCTGTTCGCACACGCCAAGAGTCTCACCCCGCACGAGCGCCGTACGATGCCCGGCGCCCGCCATCAGCTGGTGACGATGCGCACCGAATCGGACGCACGGATCCACGGCACGCTGACGACCTTTGGGCAGATTTGGCGTTGCGCCGGTCCTGGACGAGGATATCGAGCCTCTGGCCATCCTGGTCCACCGCGCGCCAGGAGCTGGTCGTAGCCGCCTTCGTGGCGGGCGAGGTGGTCGAGACCCGGCTGGACGCGGCGGGCTACAGCCGCTGCCCCCAGCCCGGGAGCTCGGGCAAGCTCCCCTGGCACGACTGGGTCAGGCACGGCGGGACATGCCGGCAAGCCGCATCAGCGTTCTCCGGCCATCAAGGTGCATGGGGGAGGATTGCTGATTGCCACGGCCGCCGGCAGACGTGCTGAGATGCCCTGTGCGGAATGAGGCGTCGGCGGAACCGAGGAGGGGTTGGCATGATGCAGGGCCAGGGTCGCCGGTGGATGTGGGCAACGATGTTGCCGCTGCTGTTCGGAACGGCTCATGCCCAGGGCACGGCGGCGGCCAGGGCGGACGCGTCCGCGCCGTTCGCCGCGGCCTGGACCGCCATGGGGACGGCGGCACGGGATTGGGTGATGGCGGTGTCCCCGCCAGTCCCGGCCCACTGGCCGCCGGATGCGGACGGCGCCCTGGTTCGCTATGCCTATGCCTGGACGCTGCGGCTGCACATCGCGGACGGGTCGGAGGTGGCGGCGCCCTGGGCACGCAGCGAAGGCAAGCCCGGCGAGGCGCCGCGGGTGGAGGTGATCCGCCGCACGCTGGAATCGCTCGGCATCCAGGGGGTGCGGCCGATGCTGCCAGCCGAGCTTCAGCTTGCCGGCCGGGAGGAGGAGGTCGCCGCCCTCCTGACGTCCCCCCTGTCTCCCGCCTCGGAACCGTTGATCCGGGCATATTATTGCAAGTGGCGCTCCCTGAATGGGGTCATCGCTGCGACCCTGGTCCCGCGGCATCCCGAGTTCTTCGCGTGGCTGAGGTGCCGATGAACGGACCCGGCGCCGTCCGGCTCGCGCTCCGGCTCGCCGCCGCGCTTGCCTGTCCGGTGCCGGCGCGATGACGGACGGATGACCCTCGAGCGGCTGCTGTTCTGGCTCCCGGTGCTCGCCGCCGGGCTGGGACTGCTCATGGCCATCGCCCGCCGCCTGCCAGCCGGGCATCCGGCCTGGCGACTCATCGCGCTGGTACTTGGGGCCGCCGGGGCGAGCAGCGTGCTCGCGCCGGAGTGGGCGCCCTGGGAGACGGGCGGGGTTGTGCTGTTCGCCGTCTTGATTCCGGTTCGGCTGGCCGCCCTGCGTGACCGCGCCGTGCGTCAGCAGGATTACGTGCGGTCAGCGCGGGTCGGCCGGTTGCGTCAGGGCTCGCGCCAAGGGGCGGGGCGCGCATGTCGGGCGTGTGGGTCAGCCGGATGCGGGGCGCCGGGGTCGCTCCGGTCGCGATACCAATTGAAGGCGCTGCCGGGGTAGCCTACGCTCGCCCGCAGAGAAGAACAGGCCGCGCCCGAGCCTGAACAGGGAGAGAACCGTGAACGCTGACTATCGCCTGACCCGGCGGTCGCTGCTGCGCCGTGCCGCCTCGCTGCCAATCGCCGCGGCGCTCGCCCCCGCCCTCATCGGCACGGCCCGCGCGGCGCCCCTACGCATGCGCCTGTCCAGCTCGCTGCCGAACGACCCGAAATACGCCAACGGCCGCGTCTACTCCGACAACCTGCAGAAGCAGCTGCAATCCGCCGGCCTGGCCGAGCAGATCACGGTCCAGTTCTTCCCGGACAACCAGCTCGGGCAGGAGATCGACGTCATCAACTCGGTCAAGCTCGGCGTGATCGACATGATGGTGTCCGGCTCGTCCATCTCGGCCAACCTGGTGCCGCTGGTGGGGCTGCTGGACCTCGGCTACCTGTTCCAGAGCTTCCCGTTGCAGACGAAGGCGCTGGACGCGGGCGCGGCCAAGCCGATCGAGGCGGCGCTGCTCAAGGGCGCCAGCATCCACGTGATCGGCTGGGCCTATAATTTCGGCGCCCGCAGCGTGCTGGCCAAAAAGGCCGTCACGGTGCCGGAGGACCTCGCCGGGCTCAAGATCCGCACCCTGCCCAACCCGGTCATCACGGAGTGCCTGCGGCTGATGGGCGCCGCAGCGACGCCGCTGGCCTTCGGCGAGATCTACACCGCCCTGCAGGCCGGCGTGCTGGACGGGCTGGAGCACGACACGCCGACGATCCTGGCCAGCAAGTTCTACGAGACGGCGAAGTTCTACTCGCCCACCGAGCATAACTTCTCGCCCCTGCTGACCTACTTCAGCGACGCCACCTTCAAGCGCATGGACCCCAAGCTGCGCGACGCCTTCCTGGAGGCCGCCGGCCGCGCCGCCGTGGACACCCGCGCGCACGGGCTCGCGGTGCAGGGGGAGGCGCTCGACGCGCTCAAGCGCAACGGCGTCACCGTGACGCCGTGCGACCGCGAGGCGTTCCGCGCCCGCGTGCTGCCGCAGACCGACGCCTTTATGCGCCGGATGCCGGACGCGAAGCCGATCATCGACGCCATCCGCAGCGTGACCGCCTGATCCGGCCGTGACCGGGCCTGCACTGGCAAGCGCCGGCATCGCGCCGGCGGAGCGGCGGTCAGGGCTGGACCCGATCGTCATGCGGCCGCTGCTGCGCGTGGTGGACGCGGTGGCCGGCCTGCTGCTGGCCGCCGACCTCGCCGTCGTCGCGCTCTCCGTGCTCTCCCGCTACACGCTGAACGACCCGCTGGAATGGTCCGACGACGTGGCGCGCGGGCTCATGGTGGCGCTCAGCTTCTTCGGCGCGGCCGGCGCGCTCGCCCGCGGGGAGAACGTCGGCGTGTCGTTCTTCGTGGACCGGCTGCCAACCGCGACCCGGCGCGTGGTGGACGCTGCAGGGGCGCTGGCCGTCACCGTCACGGCGGCGTGCGTGGCGCTTCACTCGCTGCGGCTGGGATGGCTGACCACCGGGCAGACCACCGGCTCCGGCCTGCCGCTCGAATGGACCTTCTACCCCATGGGCGCCGGCGGCCTCTGCATGGCGGTGTTCAGCGCCGACCGGCTGCGCTGGATGCGGCCGGCCGATGTCGCGGCGGGCCTGGCGATCGTCGGCGGCGCCGCAGCGCTGCTGTGGGGCTGGGGCGACCTGTCGCCCGACACCGTGCCGGCGCCGAGCCTGCTCATGCTGGCCGCCTTCGTGGCCGGGCTGGTCGGCGGGATGCCGATCGGCTTCGTGCTCGCCCTCTCGGCGCTGGTGTATATCTGGGCCGAAGGCTCGCTGCCCGGCGTCATCTTCGCCCAGCAGATGGCGCGCGGCATCGACAACTTCGTCCTGCTCGCCATCCCGTTCTTCATCCTGGTCGGATACCTCATGGAGGCGAACGGCATGTCCGTCCGCATCATCGACCTGCTGGAACGGCTGGTCGGGCGGGTCCGCGGCGGGCTGAACGTGGTCATGATCCTCGGCATGGTCGTGTTCTCCGGCATCTCCGGCTCCAAGATGGCGGACGTGGCCGCGGTCGGCGCCGTGCTGATCCCGGCGGCCCGGCGCGCCAAGCAGGACCCAGGCCAGGCGGTCGCACTGCTCGCGAGCTCCGCCATCATGGCGGAGGCGATCCCGCCCTGCATCAACCTCATCATCCTGGGCTTCGTCGCCAACCTGTCGATCGGCGGCCTGTTCATGGCCGGCCTGGCGCCGGCCGCGCTGATGGCGGCGGCGCTGATCGGCGTCGTCGTCGCCTTCGGCACGCGCACGTCCCAGGCGGAGTGGGACGCCGTGCCGCGCGCGCCGATGTCGTCGCTGTGGGGCGGGCTGGTGGCCACGGTGGGGCTGCTCGTCATCGTCTTCGGCGGCTTCCGCTCCGGCTTCGCCACCGCCACCGAGATCTCGGCCTTCGCCGCGCTCTATGCGCTCGTGATCGGCGGGATCGCCTTCCGCGAGCTCGGCTTGCGCGCGGCAGCGGACACGTTCGTGCAGGCGGCGACGCGGGCCGGGCTGGTGCTGTTCATCGTGGCGGCGGCGCAGGACGTGGCGTTCATGCTGCCCCTGCAGCAGATCCCGCACGCCCTGGCCGAGCTCATGGTCAGCCTATCGCGCAGCAACGGCACCTGGCTGTTCATGCTGCTGTCGATCGGCATCCTTATCGTCATGGGCTCCGTGCTCGAGGGGGCGGCGGCGCTCATCATCTTCGGCCCGCTGCTGGTGCCCGTGGCTGCGCAGCTCGGCATCGCGCCGCTGCATTACGGCGTGGTGCTGGTCGTCGCCATGGGCATCGGCCTGTTCGCGCCGCCGCTGGGCCTCGGCCTCTACGGGGCGTGCCTGATCGGCGGCGTGCCGATCGAGGTCACGGTGCGGCCGATGCTGCGCTACCTCGGCCTGCTGCTGCTGTGCCTGCTGGTGATCGCCTTCGTGCCGGAGCTGACGATGTGGCTGCCGCGCAAGCTGGGCTACTGAAGCACGCTCAGCACGCCCGCCGTGTCCTGGACGGTGCAGCCGAGAGCGGTGGGGATGCCGATTTCGGCATCGGGACACCACCCCAGGCCCTCGACGCCGCCTTAGCGCTCCGGCCGCTACAGATAGGCGGCGCCGGCCTCGGCCGCGAACCGGCCGGGGCTGCCCTCCCAGGCGATGCGGGCGTGGTCCAGCACATAGACGCGGTCGGCGTGCGGCAGGGCGAAGGTGACGTTCTGCTCGCCGAG
>JBBSIT010000038.1:0-14104 GCA_038231995.1 Acetobacterales bacterium
GATCTCAACCGCAAGAAAACAGGGCTGGGATTTGCTGGCCGCCCTGACAGGCCAACCCGACAACCTGGTCGCCGAACTGCGGATCACTTGAGCTTTCCGCGACAACCTGGGCAGTTACAGCTTTCCCAGTAATACAGCGGTGTTGTCTTACGATCGCCGGGCGCAGGGATCGCCTCAGTGGTGAAGGGGTGGCGCAGGCTGAAGTCGAGCAGGCGCGCGCCGCCCGCCTGCGCAGCGCCCTTCACCGCTGCCTTCCACGCCGTGAACTCACCCGCGCGGCCAGCTTGGTCGATCAGGTCGAGGTAGCTCGCGTGATACGGTGGCAGCACGAGCACGAGCGGCACGCCCGCTGACTGCGCCTGCGCGATGGTTGCGGCGAGCACACGCATGGGTTCGCTGCTGGCCTGCTCCAATGCCGCGGGTGGCCGCGTGCGCAATGCCTGCTCGTAGATCGGCAGTTTCTGGGCGAAAGAGGGGTAGTAGCCGCTGCGCGCGGCCCTGGTGCGGAACTCGGCGAGCGGGTTATGACCCTGCACAGTAAGCCGCGGCGCGTCCGGGTCGCGTTGCAACAGCACCGTCTTGATGCTGTCGGTCACTACGGCGAGGCTGAGTGTTGCCTCCAGGACCTCCGCCGCCCGGTCGCGCCAGCTATCGCCCGCGACGTCGCCGGCGGCCGGCGCCGAGGGCGCCTGCAGGAAGTCGGGGAAGTCGACCTCGAGATCGCAAGTCGCGGAGCGCAGCGCCGCAAGGCAAGCTGGAACATCCGCAGCGAATAGGCCGGCCCCTCCCCCGCCGCAGCGGCATTGAACACCGGGCGCATCCTGGCAGGCCAAGCGTCGCTCGCGGGGTCGATCCCAACCTCCACGCGCGAGTTGCCGAGCAGCAACGTCTGCGGGCAGGAGCGCGGCAGCAGATGGGACTTGGCGAGCGCGCCGCGCTCCGCCGCGGCCGGCTTCAGCGCATTGAAGCCCGGCCATAGATGCGGTCCCCATACATACCAGGGGTCGACCGTAATCGTGAACAGCGCGAGGGCGGCGGCGAGGATGACGGTCGCAGCCGTCCAGCGGACGAGGTACAGCCGCGCAGGCGCGGTCAGAACTGCCAATATAGGAACTCCCCGCCGCGCGAGGCCGAGATGAGGCCGGCCAGGGCCACCACGGCCATCGTCACGCTCCAGGCCGGCGTCATGCGCCACTGCAGGACCGCAGGCCCGGCGCGCACGTGCTCGAGCACCGGACGCCAGTTCACGAGCCATTGCTGCGAGTTCGGCAGGCCGAGCGCGACGGCGCCGAGCGCCATGACCCACGCCCACATCAGCATGAATCGCGAACCCGACCCGTCCGAGGCCGTGATCCCGAGGGCACGCAGTCCGGGCAGCCGGTCCAGCACTGCGTCGGGCATGGCGAGGCCTTGCAGTCCGGCCATCCCGGCCAGCATGCGACCGGCGGTGCCGAAATCCGGCGCGCGGAAGAGCGCCCAGCCGACCAGGACGAGCAGCATCGTCAGCAGCCAGCCCAGCAGGCGGCCGGGCGCCGACCCGGCGGCACGCTGTAGTCGCGGCGCCCGAACGCACAGGCCGGCCCAGGCGTGGTTGACGATGAGGCCGGCGCCATGCAGCGCACCCCAGATAACGAACGTCCAGTTCGCGCCGTGCCACAATCCGCCGAGCAGCATGGTCAGCATCAGGTTGACATGCCGCCGGGCCAGGCCGCGCCGATTGCCCCCGAGCGCGACATAAAGGTAGTCCCGCAGGACGCGCGACAGCGTCATGTGCCAGCGCCGCCAGAACTCGATCAGGCTTCCCGCCTTGTAGGGCGAGTTGAAGTTGACGGGGAAGCGGAGGCCGAAGCAGCGGGCCGTGCCGATGGCCATGTCGGAGTAGCCGGAGAAATCGAAGTAGAGCTGGAGGGCGTAGGCCAGCACTCCGCCCCATGCCAGGAGCAAGTCGGGCGCCGCTCCGCCGGCCGCATCCGCGAACACTGCATTGGCGTAGGGCGCGATGCCATCGGCAAGCAGCGCCTTCTTGACCAGCCCGATCGCGAACAGCGTCATCCCAACGGCCAGGTCGGTGCCGCGGGCCTGCAATCGTCCGCTACGCGGCACCTGGCTCATGATCTCGCCGTAGCGCAGGATCGGGCCGGCCACGAGACGGGGGAAGAACGCCACGAACAGGGCGTACCGTAACGGGTCGCGCTCCGCGGGCGCCCCGCGCCGGACGTCCACGAGATAGGCCAGTTGCTCGAACGTGAAGAAGCTGATCCCGAGCGGCAGCAACAGATGCGGGATGGGCAGCACGGAACCGAACAGGGAGTTGACGCTTGCGGCGAGGAACCCGGCATACTTGAACCAGGCAAGCAGGCCGAGGTTGCCGCAGATGCCGGCAGCCAGCGCCATTCCGGCTGCCCGGTCTCGGCCCACCGCGACCGCCGCCGCGATGCCGCGCGCAGTCAGCCAGTTCAGCCCGATCGACGCGAGCAACAGGCCGAGGAAGCGCGTGTCCCACATGCCATAGAATACCAAGGAGGCGAGAACGAGCGCCCAGAGCGCCCCGCGAACGCCGGCCAGGCGATTCGCAAGGTGGAATGCGAGCAGGGTTGCCGGAACGAACACGAAGATGAAGGCGTAGGAGCTGAACAGCATGCAGGGTCCAGTGCGTGCGAGGCGCTGCAAGGATCCGGCGAAAGGCTTACCGAGTCGCTACGAGCGCCCGCCGGAGATCGATGAAGCCGCCGGCCCGGCGCCCGAATCGTCGGCCCCTAGTTGGATCGACACTCACCCCGAAGTCCATTACAAATCTTTCACTAACGCCGCCGTAAGATGGCGGCCCCGAGCGGTCAATATTTTTCAAATACGAATATGCGAGAGCTGGGCTAGTTAACCCGGCTCACTGCATAATCCGCGACGTCCAGCAACGCGCGGCGCACCGGGCTGTCGGAGAACGCTGCGAGCGCTGCCTTGGCCGCGGCCGCGAACCGGCCAGCGCGATCGAGCGTCGTGCTGATGGCGCCCCGGCTCTGCATCAGCGCGAGCGCATGCTCCAGGTCAGCGTCGTCCTGCGTGCTGGTCTCGATCGTGCGCACCCAGAAGGCGCGTTCCTCCGCGTTGCCAGCCTGGTACGCCGCAAGCACCGGCAGAGTGATCTTGCCCTCGCGGAAATCGTCGCCAACCGTCTTGCCCAGCGTCGCCGCGTCCGCGGCATAGTCCAGCGCATCGTCCACGAGCTGGAAGGCGATGCCGAGGTTCATGCCGTACTCCGCCAGCGCCTGCTCCTCGCGCGCCGGCCGGTCAGCGACGACAGCGCCGACCTGGCATGCGGCGGCGAACAGGGCGGCGGTCTTGCCGCGGACCACATCGAGGTAGCGGCTCTCAGGGGTGCTGAGGTCATTCTGCGTCACGAGCTGCAGCACCTCGCCTTCCGCAATGGTGGCGGCGGCATGCGACAGGATGCCGAGCACCTTCAGCGAGCCGTCCTCGACCATGAGCTGGAAGGCGCGGGCGAACAGGAAATCACCGACCAGGACGGACGACTTGTTGCCGAACACCGCGTTGGCGCTGGCCAGGCCCCGGCGCAGCAGGCTCTCGTCCACCACGTCGTCGTGCAGCAGGGTGGCGGTGTGGATGAACTCGACGCAGGCGGCGAGGTGGACGTGGCGCGGCTCGCCCTCGGGGTAGCCGCACATCCGCGCGGCAGCGAGGGTCAGCAGCGGACGCAGCCGCTTGCCGCCTGCCGCGACGATGTGGGCGGCAAGCTGCGGGATCAGCGCGACCGGGCTGTCCATGCGGCCGACGATGGTGCGGTTGCAGGCGTCGAGGTCCGGTCCGACCAGCGTGACCAGCCGGGAGAGCGCGTCATCGTCCTGCCTTGGGGCGGGCCGTGCGGCCGTGCGGGCGCGCAACTGAGGTGGATCGGCGACGACGCCCACGTTAATCTCCTGGCCTGATCTCATGAGCGGCATGGGCACCATATCGGCCACCTGGAAAGGGGGTCAAGGCGAACCGGATCAGGGCGTTGCCGCCCCGCCCTTCTCCCGGAGTCCCATCGCCGGGTCCAGACTGAGGCTGTATGCTCACGAGGAAGGTGAGGCAAGGCAGGGTTGATCGTGCTTTATGGTCCGATGCGAACCGTCCTTGTCTCGAACGATCCCGTCCGCCTCAGCTTCCTCGCCGCCCTGCTGGCCGATGCAGGCATCGACAGCGTCTTGCTCGACGCCTACGTGAGCGCGGTGGAGGGAAGCATCGGCGCCATCCCGCGCCGACTCGCCGTCTTGCCGGAGGACGAGGTGCACGCGAAACGCGTGCTGACCGAGGCCGGCGAGGCCTGACGCGCATCCGGATCCACCCCTGTGCAGACGACCGAGGGAACCTTGCTTGCGGGGCGCCTTGCCTACCGTCAGCCGGCGGACGGGTATCGTACCGGCATAGAGCCGGTGCTGCTCGCCGCCTGCGTGCCGGCGCGGCCCGGCGAGCGCGTGGTGGAGGGCGGCGCCGGCGCCGGCGCCGCCCTGATGTGCCTTGTCGCGCGCGTGCCCGGCGTGCGCGGAGCAGCCGTCGAGCTGGATGCCGACATGACCGAGCTGGCGCGGGCCAACTTCACCGCCAACGGGCTTGGAGACCTCATCGCCATGCAAGGTGATGTGACCCGGATGGAACTCGGTGCGGCCGATCACGCGATGGCGAATCCGCCGTGGTTCGGCGGGGGCGGCACCCCTTCCCCGTCGCTGCGGCGGCAACGGGCGAAGCAGGGGGCGCCGGGGCTGGTCGCCGCGTGGGCGCGCGCGCTGTCCGCCGGGTTGCGGCGGCGAGGGACGCTGACGCTGGCGCTGCCGGCGGCTGGCGTGCCGGAGGGGCTGGCGGCGCTGGAGGCGGCCGGGTGTGGCTCGCCCGTGTTGCTGCCGTTGTGGCCGCGGGCCGGGGAGCCGGCCAAGCTCGTGCTGCTGCGGGGATCGCGCGGCGGCGGCGGCATGTTCCGGCTGGCACCCGGGCTCGTGCTGCACGAGGCGGATGGGCACTACACCGCGGAGGCCGACGCGGTCCTGCGCGGCGGAGGCGGCATAGAGATGTGAGGCCGGGGCGTGGCTACTCCTGGTCGGTGTTGGCCCGGCGCAGGTGCCAGAGCCGCTCGTGGGCAGCCACCAGGCTCTCCATGTTGCGCCGGCGGTTCGCCTGGGGCGGTATGGTGCGACGGGCAAGCATCCACTCCAGCAGGCTGAGGAGCTGCTCGGCGACCTCCAGGTCGGAGGTGTCGCAGGCGTGGTGGAACGCCACGAGGATCTTGTCCGACAAGCGCCGGCTATGCCGTGCCGGGTGGGTCGTCGCTGCGGCTTCGCGGCCGCCTTCGTCATCATGCTCTGCCACGTCTGCATCCCCGTGGTTCTGGTCCGGGCTGCAATAACCTGTCCGCCGCGCCGCACCACCCTCAACGCGCGTACCATGGCACGTTCCCGACGCAATGTGTCTATCGAACGTGAATCTGCGGTGACAGGAGGGGATCATCACCCCCGGTCACCGCGTCCTCTCGCGGACGGTCAGTTCGGCATGATGGCGCCGGTCGGCTGGGCAGACACGAACACGCCCTCGGAGAACGCCTCCTCCCAGCTTCCGGCGGTGCTGGCCCGGCTGTACTCGGTGGAACGGTTCTCGAAGAAGTTGGCGTGCTCGACTGCGTTCAGCATGTCGTCCAGCCACGGCAGCGGGTTGTCGTCGATGTGGAAGAGCGGGTTGAGGCCGAGCTGCATCAGTCGGCGGTCGCCGATGTAGCGGATGTACTGCTTGACCTGCGCGGCATTGAGCCCCTCGATCGGGCCCTGGGCGAAGGCGAGGTCGATGAACGCGTCCTCGTGCTCGACGATGGTGGCGCAGACCTCGTAGATCTCCTGCTTCAGCTCCTCGGTCCAGATCTCCGGGTTCTCCTGCACGAAGGTGCGGAACAGCCGGATCATGGATAGGCAGTGCAGCGTCTCGTCGCGCACCGACCAGGACACGATCTGGCCCATGCCCTTCATTTTCCCGAACCGGGGGAAGTTGAGCAGGATGGCGAAAGAGGCGAATAGCTGCAGCCCCTCGGTGAACGCGCCGAAGGCGGCCATCGTCTTGGCGATCTCGTGCTTGCTGTCCACCCGGAAGGACTGCATGTAGTCGTACTTGTCCTTCATCTCCTTGTATTCGAGGAAGGCGGAGTACTCGAGCTCGGGCATGCCGATCGTGTCGAGCAGGTGGCTGTAGGCCGCGACGTGGATCGTCTCGCTGTTGCTGAACGCCGATAGCATCATCAGCACTTCGGTGGGTTTGAACACCTGGCTGTAGTGCTTCATGTAGCAGTTGTTCACCTCGACATCCGCCTGGGTGAAGAAGCGGAAGATCTGGGTGAGCAGGTTCTGCTCGGCCGGCGACAGGTTCTTGTGCCAGTCCTTCACGTCATCGGCGAGCGGGACCTCCTCGGGCAGCCAGTGCACGCGCTGCTGCGTCAGCCACGCCTCGTGCGCCCACGGGTAGCGAAAGGGCTTGTAGACCGGGTTCTCCGTCAGGAGGTCCATGCGTCGCGCGGGTTTGTCCGAGTCGCGGGGGATCATGCCGTCCATAGTTCAGCTCCTGTTGGCCGGCGCGCCTATTGGCACGCCAGGCATGCCTTTCGGCATGCCTGTTTCACTAAAGTCCGGCGTGCCTACTGGCACGCCAGGCATTCCTCGTAGTTGTTCGGCTTGGCCGCGCCCTCCAGCGACATACGGCCGATGTCGGAAGGCGCCGCGGTCGCCATCTCGGTCGGGCGCACCACTTTCTCGCTCACGTTGTCGGCCCGTTGAATGCTGAGGCTGCGGCAGTAGTAGAGCGACTTCACGCCGCGCTTCCACGCCAGCATGTGGATCTGGTGCAGGTCGCGCTTGTGCACGTTGGCCGGCAGGAACAGGTTCACCGACTGGCTCTGGCACACGTACGGCGTGCGGTCCGCCGCGTGCTCCACGACCCAGCGCTGGTCCAGCTCGAACGCGGTGCGATACACCGCCTTCTCCTGCTCGGTCAGGAAGTCCAGGTGCTGCACGCTGCCCTTGTTGATGGTGATGCTGGACCAGACGTCGTCCCGGTCCATGCCCTTCTCCGCCAGCAATTGCTGCAGGTGCCGGTTGCGCACGGTGAAGCTGCCGGACAGCGTTTTTTGCAGGAACACGTTGGCGGCGATCGGCTCGATGCCCGGGCTGGTGCTGCCGGTGATGATCGAGATGCTGGCCGTGGGCGCTATGGCGATCTTGTTGCTGAACCGCTCCATCACGCCGTACTCCTCGGCGTCCGGGCAGGCGCCGCGCTCCTCGGCCAGCATACGGCTCGCAGCGTCGGCCTGACGGCGCAGGTGCTGGAACATGCGCTTGTTCCATACCTTGGCGATCACGCTCTCGAACGGTACGCCCTGCGCCTGCAGGAAGCTGTGGAAGCCCATCACGCCCAGGCCGACCGAGCGCTCGCGCATGGCGGCGTATTTCGCCCGCTCCATGCCCTCAGGCGCGCGGTCGATGAAGTCCTGCAGCACGTTGTCGAGAAAGCGCATCACGTCCTCGACGAAGAGCGGGTGATCCTTCCACTCCATCCATGTCTCAAGATTGACGCTGCTGAGGCAGCATACTGCCGTGCGCTGGCGCCCGTGGTGGTCGATGCCGGTGGGGAGCGTGATCTCGCTGCACAGATTGCTCGTTTTCACCTCGAGCCCGGCCAGCTTGTGATGCTCCGGCATCGCGCGGTTCACGTGGTCGCTGAACACGAGGTAGGGCTCGCCCGTCTCGATTCGCGCCGTCAGGATGCGTATCCACAATGACCGCGCGCTGATCTTGCGGATGACCGCGCCGTCCTTGGGCGAGGTCAGGCCCCAGTCCTCATCCGCCTCGACCGCGCGCATGAAGGCGTCGGAGACGAGCAGCCCGTGGTGCAGGTTCAGCGCCTTGCGGTTCGGGTCGCCCCCGGTGGGCCGGCGCAGCTCCACGAACTCCTCGATCTCGGGATGGCTGATCGGCAGGTAAACCGCCGCCGAGCCGCGCCGTAGCGAGCCCTGGCTGATTGCGAGCGTCAGGCTGTCCATCACGCGGATGAACGGGATGACGCCGGAGGTCTTGCCGTTCTGCCCGACCTTCTCGCCGATGGAGCGGAGGTTGCCCCAGTAGCTGCCGATCCCGCCGCCCTTGCTGGCCAGCCAGACGTTCTCGTTCCACAGGCCGACGATGCCGTCGAGGCTGTCGGTCGCCTCGTTCAGGAAGCAGGATATCGGCAGGCCGCGCGTGGTGCCGCCGTTGCTCAGCACGGGGGTAGCCGGCATGAACCACATCCGGCTGATGTAGTCGTAGATGCGCTGGGCATGGGCCGTGTCGTCGCCGTAATAGCTGGCTACGCGGGCGAACAGGTCCTGGTAGTCCTCGCCGGGCATGAGGTAGCGGTCGCCCAGCGTCGCGCGGCCGAAATCTGTCAGCAGCGCGTCCCGCGAGCGGTCCACGCGCACCTGGTGGCGGCCTTGCATCTGCACTGCGTCGAGCACGGTTCGGTCTCCTGCGTCGGTCTGCATCGTGGAATCGACCCTACAACATGTAGGGATGCCGGAGCAACGAGGCCCTATATCTTCGGTTCTCCTATCGCAGCGCAGCGACTCGGGCCTTCGCGCATACGTGAACGCGCAAGGCACCATAACAGGATGCCAACCAGATCAAAGCAAGAACAGATTTGTCCCCAGGTACCCCGTAATCCACAGGCCGGATTGCGGCGCTTTCACCCGATTCAGGCCGGGTCGAGACGCTTCGAGCGGCCGAATCAGGCGGCCGCCGCCTCCGCCAGCCAATCCATCGCGGCGTCCACGCCGCCGCGCCCGTGCGGGACGCCGTTCAGCCGCAGGCTCAGCTCCACGGCGCCGAGCGTGCCCAGCACCATCGGCTCGTTCAGGTCGCCGAGATGGCCGATGCGGAACACCTGCCCGCCGAGTCGGCCGAGGCCTCCACCGAGCGATACGTTGAACCGGTCGAGCGCCGTCCGCCGCACCGTCTCGGCGTCGGCGCCGCCGGGCATCAGCACGGCCGTCACGCTGTCCGACACGCGGGCGGGATCCAGGCAATAGAGCTGCGGCCCGTCATTGCCGGCCCAGGTCCGCACCGCCCGGCGCGTCGCCTCCGCGAGCCGGGCATGCCGCGCCACAACATTGTCGAGACCCTCGTCCTCGATCAGCCGCAGCGACTCGCGCAGGCCGTAGAACAGCTGGGTCGGGATGGTGCCGATGAAGCTGCGCTGCTGCCGGGTCAGCATGGCCGTCCAATCGAAGTAGTGCCGCGGCAGCTTGGCCGTCCGGTGCGCCTCCATCGCCTTCGCGCTGACGCCGGTGAAGCTGAACCCGGTGTTCAGCATCAGCCCCTTCTGGCTGCCGCCCACGGCGCCGTCGATGCCCCAGTCGTCCATGCGGAACTCGAGCGAGCCGAGCGAGGAGATCGTGTCCACCAGCAGCAACGCCGGGTGCCCGGCGGCATCCAGCGCTGCACGAATCGCGGGGATCGTCGTGGACATGCCGGTCGAGGTCTCGTTGTGCACGGCCAGCACGGCGCGGATGCGGTGCCCGGCATCGGCTCGCAGCGCCGCCTCGACCGCCGCCGGGTCGATGCCGCGGCGCCAGTCGGCGGCGACGAGCTGGGCGTGCAGGCCGAGATGCTCGGCCATGGCGGACCAGCCCTCGCTGAACCAGCCGCTCTCCAGCACGAGCACCGTGTCGCCGGGGCTGAGCAGGTTGACGAGCGTGGCTTCCCAGGCGCCGTGGCCGCTGGCGGTGTACATGAATAGGTGCTGCTCGGTGCGCAGCACGCGCTTCAGGCCGGCGATGCAGCCGTTGTAGAGGTCGAGGAACTCGGGGTCGTTGAAGTCGATCGTCGGCCGATCCATCGCGCGCAGCACGCTGTCCGGGATGTTGGTCGGGCCTGGATTGGCGAAGAACTGCCGGCCGGTTTTGCGAGACACTTGGTTCACTCCCATTTGGTTCTATCTGACCAAAGAGATCATAGCGTAACTGACATGTGTAGAAAAATGGGGCGGGATGGGAGTGTCGACGAAGTGGTCGCGCTCGAGTGCCCGCCCAACTTGGCTTGCAATCTCTGATCGATACGCTTCGATCTTTGAAACTAGTGTGTGGACCCATGGTGCAGTGGTAGCTTGCCGGCGGTCGCCTCGATCAGTTCGGAGGACGGCGTATTGACGTGCTCGCTTTCGCTCATTGCCATTCTACCGTCTGCCGATGAGCCGCGGGGGCTCGTCCCGGTCGTCTTGGCGCCCAGTCATGCGCGCCTTCCAGGCCTGCAGCTCCTCGGGCTTCCACGGCCGCACACGCACGTTCTGGCGGCGGCGCTCGCCAATCTCGCGCGAGAGGAGCCGATCGAGATACTCGCCGGCCCGCAGCTTCATGTCGCGGGCGAAGCCACTCACGATCTCGTGCGCGCGCTGCAGTATCGACGGAACGAAGTCGATGACGCCGGCACCGCCGAACATGTTGTGATCCTGGGATACCGAAAGGCCCGTGGTCGCGAGCGCCGTCATCAGGCGCTCGCGGTGATCGGCCAAGGTATCGGGCAAGTCGCCATCCTCGCGCGTCGGGTGCGGAATCATGATTTCGAGGCGGGGGAACGACTGCCCTTTGGCAAGCGCAACGCCCGGCGTCGCGTAGAAGCCGGCGTACCAGACGTTGTCGAGCAATTGCGAGTATGAGTTGGGAATGCGGATCTCCGCCCAGCCGTGCTGGTCACTCGACCGCAGCTCGACAGGCGTGTCCACCGCGGTTCGGATGCGGTTCTCGATCTGGCGCGCGGGGGCCTTCGCAGGATTGTGCTCGTAGTGACGGGAGAACGCGGGCGTCGTCGCATGGAACGGGCGCATGAAGATCGCGCTGCGGCTCCAAGCGCCCGCGGCGCGCGGCGCCCTAGAGAGCAGGCGCGACATTAGCTGCTGGTCGGGGATGGCGTTCATCTCGTCCAGCGCCCAGCTGGTCAGGTTGGTGCTCGGCGTGCCGGCCTGCTGCGCGATGATGAAGTTGACGATCGGACTGACGACCCGCACTCGGCTGTTCTTGACCGCGCCGGCAACGGTATGCGCGTCGTCGCGGCACTTGCGCGCCATATCCCAGCCGAGGTCGACCATCTCCCGCACGATCCTTCCGTAGGAGTCCACCTGCGCGTAGTGGCTCGGATCGCGATCATTAGGCACGATGGTCCCATCGCGGATGACGACGTCGGCCGCGCGGACCTCGACGTTGGTGCCGACCGTCTGCCACGTGTCAAGCGCCCGCCGCGCCGCGCGGCTTTCCAGCACGTCCATCGCGTTCCACGCGGAGTGCATTTACTCGGCGGGCGAAAGGTCCGGATAGAACATAGGCGACATGATCGTGTAGACGTTCTCGCGGCGCTGGATGTCCTCCGGCGCGCTGGGCAGCCGAAGGAACACCTCCGTCTCCCGGCCGTTGCGGCGCAACTTGCGGTTTAGCACCGCCGCGGCCGTGTTGAGGTTGATCTGCGGAGGTGTGCCGAACGCGAAGTCGCCGGCAGTGCCGTCGATCGACAGCAAGCCGCCTTGGGTGGATCCGTCGACGCCGGCCACGATGATCTGATCGTCGGTTGCAGGTTCCGCGAACGTCCTCAGAAGATTGCCGTCCTCGACTCGACGGCTGATCTCGTCGCGGAGGGTCGAGGCGTCGACGAAGCTGCCGCCGCGCTGCGCGCGCTGCGCGATGCCTGCCTCGGGAGTGGCCGGGATATAGAGCGCGTCGCGGCTGAGCCCGAGCCCGTCCCGGCACATCGCGATAAGCATCTCGATCCGCCCCTCGCAGCGACGCCTAATGCGGTCGATCTCGGCGGGAGAGTGGTCCACCTTCGCGGCCAGCATGCGGTTGAGCTCGTCGAGGTTGTCTACGAGATCATCGGCATAGGCAGTGATCGCGGTGAGCGCCGCATCGCGGGCATTGACGTCATGGATGATCGCTGCCGCCGCTCGCCAGGCCTCGGTCGGGATCGTCCGCAGCTGGCGGGATGCCTCGCGCAGCACAACCAGGGACTCCATCGGGCGCTCAGCATCGACGATCGAATGGAGGTAGTCCTCATCGATCCACGCCCCCTCGCTATCGTCCTTCGCGTGGTAAATCTTGCGCGGACCGCTTTCATCGATGACCAGCCGGCAACCGCGGGCGAGACGCCGCCCGAGATTGTGATATGCCTCGATCGTTTCACCGCCACCCTGCGCGCTCGCCGCGGCGTGCACGTCGTTCGCCGTCGCGCATTCCGGCCGTGACGCCAGCTCGATGAAGAGCTGGCGCTTAGCTGCGCCGTCTAGCTTCACGGCCGCACCTCCAGCGGGCGCTTGACGCGATTGGCGAACACGGGCGGCGTGCCGCCTCCGACCGGCGTGCGGCGCTCGCGCACCTTCATGACGAAGCCGTGGCGGATCTGATCGCCATTTCCGCTCACGGCGCAGACCCCGCGCGCGAGCTTGGGCAACGCGTCGCTCAGCTCATCGCCAAGGTCCGAGCGGACGCCGCCGATCGCGTTCAGTTGGTCGCGCTCGAGCGCGAAGACGAACCGCGTCTGAAGCCGCTTAAGAATGCTTTTGTCCAGGTCAGCGGGCGATTGGCTTGCCAGAATCAGGCTGGTGCGAGCGTGACGGCCCATGCGGGCGAGCTCGCGCAAGACGGTGGTCGAGACGGTCGCCTCTGCCTCAGGCA
This sequence comes from Acetobacterales bacterium, assembly GCA_038231995.1. Taxonomy (GTDB): domain Bacteria; phylum Pseudomonadota; class Alphaproteobacteria; order Acetobacterales; family Acetobacteraceae; genus JBBSIT01. The sequence continues at coordinate 12,710 of JBBSIT010000038.1, forward strand.
CCACGTAGTGCGCCTCGTCGATGAACAGGCCCGCGAGCCACCTCTGCTCGTCGGGGGTGGCCTTGCCCTGGTTGACCTGCTGGGTGCAGTGCTTGCCGTAGCGCTGGAGCTCGCGGGACGCGGCGGCCGCGACGAGCCGCAGATCGTTGATGTCGAGGTGACGGCAGTCGAGGCAGATCAGGCGCTTCTCCTTGAGCTTCTGCACGAAGTCGAAGTGGGTGCCGATCAGCTTGTTGCGCGCGAGATTGCGCACCCGGTAGATGGCCGCGGTGGTCGAGGTCTGCACCATCTTGGTGTTGCGACCCTGGGTTTCGACCTCCTCGACGAGTTCATCGAGGGTGAGATCCTGGTTCAGGTGGCCGTCCTTCATGCGGGCGATCGCGTGCGCGTTCTCGATCAGCGCGGCGTATTGCGCGCCCGGCACGACGTTGGGGATGATCGAGACGAGCTCTCGCGGCGTGACGTTGTAGAGGGCGAGGCCGAACTTCTGCTTGTCGGGCAACGCGATCACCTCGCCGCCGAGCGCGCTGACCGCGTCGACCATCTCGCCGTTCACGTCGAGCAGGATAACGGGGATGTCCCACTGGACCATCTCCTCGATCAGCACGCCTCCGAAGTAGCTTTTACCCTTGCCGGGATTACCGAAGATGCCGGAGTGCAGCTGCAGGATCTCTGGCGTCAGCACCATCGGTGCGGTCGTGCCCATCAGACTGCCCAAGTTGAGGCCCTTGTCGGGCGAGGCGAGCCCGCGCAGCGCCGCGGTGATCATGTCGTCCGGGAGGCGGACCACGGGATCGGCCGCGCGGCAGAGCAGCTCGGGGGCGCCAGTCGTCACGCTTCCCGTGCCGTCGAGAAAGGACAGGTCCTCGATCGTCTTGCACACCGCCACGCCGAACACGCGGGTGGAGGTTTCCTCCTGCGCGATCGCGGGGCCGAGATCGAGCGCGCGGCGCGTGTGCGCCAGCTCCGCCGTCTCGTTCGGGTTGGTCTCGATGCAGTCGTCGACCTGAACGACGGTCAGCATCTCGCCGCGGTTACGACGGCCGTGCCACACGGCCAGGAACTCGCCGGGCCGCACTTCGCTGTCCGGCTGCATGAGGACGCGCACCTTTTGAAAGGAGGGCCCGCTATCCGATTGGATCACCGCGCCTACGGTGACGAAGTGCTCGGGCGGCTGGGGCAGCGCCTGGTTGTTCAGAGTCGCGGGGACCAACTCGGCGATATTGGACATGATGAACGCTCCGCCTCCGTTTCTATAACAGAGAATTCGTTAGTGTTAGTTAATGTCAAGGGGGCGTGGCTAGCCCGTCTTATTTACGGCATGGCTGGGAATGGGCTGGCGGGTGTCGCGTAAGCTTCTGATCGCGTTTACGGATTGGGTGTCGAAGCCATCCA
>JBBSIT010000039.1:0-14072 GCA_038231995.1 Acetobacterales bacterium
GCATGCCGCGCCCGGCGCGCCCGGCGATCTGCGCCACCTCGGAGGCGGTGAGCCGCCGGGGCCGGTGGCCGTCGAACTTGCTGAGCCGGGCGAAGGCGACGTGGTCCACGTCCATGTTGAGGCCCATGCCGATCGCGTCGGTGGCGACCAGGAAGTCCACTTCCTTGTCCTGGTAGAGCTTGACCTGCGCGTTGCGCGTGCGCGGCGACAGCCGGCCCATGACGACGGCGCAGCCGCCGCGGCGCCGGCGGATCAGCTCCGCGATGGCATAGACCTCGCCAGCGCTGAACGCGACGACGGCGCTGCGCGGCGGCAGCCGGATGAGCTTGGCCGGCCCGGCATAGGCGAGCTGGGATAGGCGCGGCCGGGTCTCGATCTCGGCCTGCGGCACCAGGCGCTTCCGCAGGGGGCGGATGGTCTCGGCGCCGAGGAACATCGTCTCGACCAGGCCGCGCGCGTGCAGCAGGCGCTCGGTGAACACATGGCCGCGGTCGGGGTCGGCGCAGAGCTGGATCTCGTCCACAGCGACGAACTCGGCCGCGCGGTCGAGCGGCATGGCCTCGGCGGTGCAGCTGTACCAGCGCGCGCCGGCAGGCACGATCTTCTCCTCGCCAGTGATGAGCGCGACGTTGCGCACGCCCTTGCGCGCCACCATGCGGTCGTAGTTCTCGCGGGCGAGCAGGCGCAGGGGGAAGCCGATGATGCCGGAGCTGTGCGCGAGCATGCGCTCGATCGCCAGGTGGGTCTTGCCGGTGTTGGTGGGCCCGAGCACCGCCTTGACCCGGGAAGGGAAGCCCGACATGCCTTCATGGTCGGGTGGAGGCGCGCGGAATGCAAGGGCCGAACGAGCCCAGCACGTCAGCCTTCCATCGTTACGATTTGTTTGTTATTCTAGCGTATTGGAACAACATGCCCGATCAAGATCTCGATTGCCTCGCACCGACCGACGCGCCCGCGCACGTGCTCCATGCCGTGCGGCCGGACGGGTTGGGCGCATTCCTCTCCGCGCTCGGCGAGACCGGCGCTTCCGCGCAGGCCGGCTTCCTGCGCGCGGGTGGCTTCACGGCGGCGGCGGGGGAGCTAATGCTGCTGCCGGGCGGCGGCGGCATCGAGGGCGCCGTGCTGGGCCTCGGAGATGACAGGTCGCCGTTCGCGTTCGGCAGCTTGGCGATGGCGCTGCCGGAGGGCACGGCCTGGCGGCTCGAGCCCGGCGACTACGACCGAGACGGCGCGGTGCTGGGCTTCTGCCTCGGCGCCTACCAGTACACGGCGCACCGCGCGCCGAAGCGGCAGCCGGCGTTGTTGGCCGGCGCGGCCGGGCCGGCGCTCAGCGCCGCGGCCGCGACGTGGATGGTGCGCGACCTGGTCAACGCGCCGGCCAACGCGCTCGGCCCGGCGGAGCTGGCGGCAGCCACATGCGCGCTGGGCGAGCGGCATGGGGCTGCAACGCGGCTGGTCACGGGCGAGGCGCTGTTGGAGGAGTATCCCGCGCTGGCCGCGGTGGGCGCCGGGTCGGACCGGGCGCCTGTGGTGGCGGCGTTCACCTGGGCTGGCAGCGGCGCCGGGCCGGACGCGGAGCTGGTGTCGTTGTGCGGCAAGGGCGTGTGCTTCGACAGCGGCGGCTACGACCTGAAACCCTCGGCGGCCATGCTGCGGATGAAGAAGGACATGGGCGGCGCGGCACTGATGCTCGGGCTCGCGCGCATGGTGATGGAGGCGGACCTGCCGGTGCGGCTCGCGGTGCGGATCGGCTGCGTGGAGAACATGGTGTCGGGCCGGGCGATGCGGCCGCTCGACGTGCTGCGGACCCGGCGAGGCCTCGCGATCGAGGTCGGCAACACCGACGCGGAGGGGCGGATCGTGCTGTGCGACCTGCTGGCGGAGGCGGCGGACGAGGCGCCGGACCTGCTGCTGGATGCTGCGACCCTGACCGGGGCGGCGCGGGTGGCGCTCGGGCCGGACCTGCCGGCGCTGTTCACGCCGGACGACGCGTTGGCGGCAGTGCGGGCGGCGGCGGGGCAAGATTGTCACGATCCCGTGTGGCGGCTGCCGCTATGGGCCGGCTACGACCCATGGCTCGCCAGCCCGGTGGCGGATTTGAACACTGTGGCGTCGAAGCCGTTCGCGGGGGCGGTGGTGGCGGCGCTGTTCCTGCAACGCTTTATTCCGGCAGGGATTCGCTGGGCGCACCTGGACACCTATGCCTGGAACGACCAGACGCGGCCGGGCAGGCCCGAAGGGGGCGAGGCGCTCGGTCTGCGCGCGCTGTTCCGCACGGTCGCGACGATGAATCCTGAGCCTAGGCCGCAATGAGGGCACGAAATAATCAGAGAACGTAAGGAACGCAATGGAGCGTTGCGGTTTACGACCTTAACCAAACCGTTTTGCGACCAATATCTGGTGGCGAAGATCGCGCCGGGACCGGCGCGAGGGCGAGGAAACGCCCCAAACTTTGAAAGGACCAACCATGGCTCTCAACTCTCCTCCCGCCGACCAACTCGTGAATGTGCTGCGAGACACGATCGTCTCGCTGGTTCGCCGCGACGGCCCCGACCTGTCAGCCCGCCAGCTTGGCGTCTTCCTGACCTGCTACCTGCAGGACGGGGCGCATACAGTGCGTGGCCTGGCGGCGGACCTGAACGTCTCCAAGCCCGCCATCACCCGGGCGCTGGACCGGCTGGGCGAGTTGGATCTCGCCAAGCGCAAGGTGGACCCGGCGGACCGCCGCAGCGTGCTGGTGCAGCGGACGCTCAAGGGGCAGGCCTTCCTGCGCGACCTCCGCACCATCATGGCTGAGGCCGGCTCGAGCAAGAAGGTGGCTGCCAACGTGGGCGGCACGGCGGCGAACGAGGCGGCTCGCAAGGTCGCCAACGGCTGATAGGACGTTGCGGCCGGGTTGGCGCCCGGCCGCGACCTACTTGACGCCGCCGGCCGTCAACCCGGCGACGATCTCCTTCTGCATCAGCAGCGTCAGCAGCAGCACGGGCGCCGTGACGAGCAGCGCTGCAGCGGCGAGCGGTCCCCAACTGACCTGCTCGAACGTCAGCACGTTGTAGACCGCGACGGGCAAGGTGCGCGTCTCGCGGCCGGCGAGCACGACGCCGAAGATGAAGTTGTTCCAGCTGAAGATGAAGGCCAGGATGGTCGCGACGGTAATGCCGGGCCGCGCGAGCGGGAGTGCGACGTGGCGGAAGGCCTGCCAGATGGTGGCGCCGTCCACGAGGGCCGCCTCCTCCAGCTCGCTCGGCAGGCCCTCGAAGAAGCCGATCATGATCCAGACTACGATCGGCACCGTAATGACGAGGTGGGTTATGACGATCGGCGCCAACGTGCCGACCATGCCCAGCCACTGGAACAGCAGGAACAGCGGGATCAGGAAACTCAGCCCCGGCGTGATGCGGGCCACCAGGATCAGCACGGCGGCCCGGGTCGCCCGCGCCTTGGCGATGCCGTAGCCCGCCGGCACCCCGATCAGCAGCGCCGCCGCCGTGGCGGTGAACGACACGATGATGGAGTTGAGCGTGTAGCTCAGGAAGTCGTTCTTCTCGAAGACCTGCACGAAATTGGCCAGCGTAGGCGGGTTCGGTACGAACACCGGCGGGAAGGCCATGTTGTCCACCTCGGTCTTGAGCGAGAGGGACAGCATCCAGAGGAACACGAGCACCGCCGGCGACACGAGCACCACCACGGCCAGATAGAGCCCGATGCGCGCCAGGACGCGGCGGACCCGGCGGCTCGCCGGCGTGGACGCGCTCATGAAAGCTGCGCCCGTTGCCTGAAATGCAGCATCAGTAGGGTCACGAGCAGGATCAGCACGAAGAACACGACGACGACGGCGGAGGCGTAGCCGATGTCGTAGAAGCTGAACGCCTGCAAATAGAGCAGGATATTGAGCGTCTCGCTCGCCGTCCCCGGCCCGCCGTTGCTGATGACGAAGATGGTGTCGAACGCCTTGAGCGCGTCGATGCCCCGGATCACGGCTGCCACCAGCACGAACGGCCACACCAGCGGCAACGTGACGTGCCAGAACACCTGCCACACGTTGGCGCCGTCCAGCACCGCCGCCTCGTATGGGTCGTTCGGCAGGCTGGCGAGCCCGCCGAGCACGATCAGCATGACGAGCGGCGTCCACTGCCAGGTCTCGACCATCACGAGCGTCGGGATGACGGTGGCGGCGCTGTACACCCAGGCGGATGGCGGCAGGCCCAGGCTGGTCAGGATGTAGTTCAGCACGCCGAGCTGCGGGTGGAACATCATGGTCCACACGAGCGCGATCGCCACGGGGGTGGCCATCATGGGCATGATGAACAGCGTGCGCGCCAGGCCCCGCCCGGGGAAGTTGCGATGGAACACAACGGCGGCGGCGATGCCGAGCAGCAGCGGGAAGGCGACGGACATCGCCGTGAAGTAGAGCGTGCGCAGCACCGCCCAGCCGAACCGGTCGTCCGTCAGCATCCGCGTGTAGTTCGCAGCCCCCGCGAAGGTCCGCGCGCTGCCGATGTGGAAGTCATGCACCGACATGAACAGGGTGAACGCCCAGGGGAACAGGATGACCGCGACCACGACCACGCCCGCCGGCACGATGAACGGCCAGTACTGCCGCGCGTAGTTGCGCCGCCGAGCCGCCCGCGTGCGTGCCGCCTCCCCCGGCGCAGCAACCGTCGTTCCCATGCCCGATCCTCCGCCCGCCCGTCTCGCGCGGGTTGGTGAGGCGCAGCCTAGCGAGGCCCGGGCCGGAGGGGAACCACCCTATAGGCGTGAGCTTCAAGGCTCGACGCGTGATGTCGGCGTATCGGCGTACGGGCAGACAGCATCCGCGATCACGTGTTCTCGATCCGCTCGCGTCACTTTTCTCTTGCGGTCCGATGCGATTGTGAACCAAAGTCCGGTTGATAGCTTACCCAGGACATCGCTGTCAGTCTGCTGGATCGTTCCGACACGTGGAGAAGTCTGACGGCCAAAGGATGGAGATAAAGCTATGTCGGATGAAACATCGTCTGTGCAGCCGGATCCGCCCGAGCAGGACGGTTTCCGCACATTCCTTGTAAGCATTGCCACCGACCCGGCCGCGCTTGGACGGTTCATTCGCGATGCCGATGCCGAAATGGCCGCCGCCGGTCTGTCCGACAGCGACCGCGCGATCTTGCTAAGCGGCAATCCCGGCATAATCCATGGCCGGCTCGCGGGTCAGGTCGCCGCGGCAGCAAGTCCGCCAGCCGTCATGCTGGTGGTCGACATGGTCAGTGCCAGCGGCGGTGCAGTCGAGCCCCGGGTTCGCCCGACTGAGGGCCCGGCGCTCCTCCAGTCCCCGCAGATCGTCCACCCGCAGCTCGTCATCCATCCGCAGCAGGTGGTGCACCCGCAGATCATCTTCCCGCAGCTCGTCATCCCCCCGCAGCAGGTGGTCCACCCGCAGATCGTCCACCCGCAACTCGTCATCCACCCGCAGCAGGTGGTCCATCCGCAGATCATCTACCTGCAGCTCGTCATCCACCCGCAGCAGGTGGTCCACCCGCAGATCGTCCACCCGCAACTCGTCATCCATCCGCAGCAGGTGGTCCACCCGCAGATCATCTACCCGCAGCTCGTCATCCACCCGCAGCAGGTGGTCCACCCTCAGATCGTCCACCCGCAGCTCGTCATCCATCCGCAGCAGGTGGTCCATCCACAGATCGTCCACCCAGCTATAGTTTTAGGGCCGCAGATCGTCAGCCCGACTCTGGCGCCGCCCGGCTTCACGCCGCAGCAGGGCTAGGGAAGCACCCGGCCGCATGGACGATCCCGCATGACGAAAGGTTCGTTGGTTGTCGTCGGCACAGGCATCCGCACGGTTGGTCACATGACGATGGAATCGGTGGCCTGGCTGCGCCAGGCCGACCGCGTGCTCTACGTAGTCGGTGATCCGATCGCGGAGGACACGATCAAGCAATTGAACCCGTCCGGAGCCGAATCCCTGTCGCACTTCTACGCGGAAGGCAAGCCACGGATCCAGACCTACAACGAAATGGTCGAACGCATCCTCGAATGCGTCCGGCAGGGCATGCTCACCTGCCTCGCCTGTTACGGCCACCCCGGCGTGTTCGTCTATCCGTCGCACGAATCGATCCGCCGGGCGCGGGCAGAGGGCTTCACCGCGACGATGCTGCCCGGGATCTCGTCGGAGGACTGCCTGTTCGCCGATCTCGGCGTGGATCCTGGGATCGGCGGCTGCCAGTCCTACGAGGCGACCGACTTCCTCGCCAACGGCCGCAGGATCGACCCCAGCAGCTCCGTCGTGCTGTGGCAGATCGGGGTGGTCGGCGACTCGACGTTCAAGCGGAACGGCTACGATACCTCGGCGATGCCGCTGCTGATCGAGCGCCTCATGCAGTACTACCCGCCGGCACACGTCGCCTATCTGTATGAGGCGGCCGTGTTCCCCGGTTGCCAGCCGATCATCATCAAGCTGTCCATCTCCATGCTCGGCCAAGTGCCGATGTCGGCGGGCTACACATTATACATCCCGCCCTCCATGCCGACCATGGCGGACCCGGCGATCTACGCGCGGATGGTGGCGATCACCGGCCGGACATCATAGGCCGCCGACGCCACACGCTGAGCCAGTCGCTGCGCGCGAGCCACTGCGGCAACGCGACGGTTTCGACGGGCACATAGCCGGCGGCCAGCCGCTCGAAGAACCCAGGCTCGGCAGTGCCGCCCATCCACTCGCCTACATGGATCACGACCGGCGCGGCCGCGAGGCGGAGCGCATCGTCGGCCATGAGGCTGCCCCAGGGCGGCCAGCAAAGCAGCAGCGCGCGACCTGGTGCCGTTTGCACCGCACGCGCGTCGCCGCGCCGCACGTTCGTCCATGTGCGACACGGAGGTTTAGCGTCGAACGCCAGCACGTCCGCCCCGGCTTGCTGGAGCAGCCAGGCCCAGTAACCGCTGCCGCACCCGATCTCGATCAAGCACGACGTGTGGCGCAAGATCGTGCGGATAGCGGCCTCGGTCGGCACCGCCCAGGCGAAGTGTCCGGCCACCGCTGCCTTCCACGCGAGCCATGCGGGGGAGAGCAGTTCGCGCGCATCGGGTGGTGTCATGGGGTCGCGCTTGCAGGAATTAGGGAGCGCTTGAAAGAAGTCGAGATAAGGGTTCACCAGCCCGCGAGCGGACGGGAAGCCGGTGCATCTGCGCCTCAGTTTGATTGGAGCAGGAAGGTTCGCTTCAATTAAGATATTGCGCATTGTCTCTGACTGCCCCCTTGCAAGGCGGCTTTGTTGATATCAGACGGTATTAGGGCTTGCCCCGATGCCTTCGTATCGGGGCAAGGCCCTGACGCACCCGGCGCGGAGAAGACCCGCCGGACCGACCCAGGGCCTGCCGAGATAGGCACCAACTTCGCGCCTATGGGGGAACCACCCTCACGGCACCGGCAGATCGGTCAGCGCACACAAGTTGAGGTCACGCTTCTCCGTCGCGTCCCCGTTGGAATACACGCCCCGCACGTCGTAGTTGCACTGACCCATAGGCAGCCGGACGCTGCGGCTCGCGCCCGACGCCACGGTGGCGTCGCCCAGCCGGTCCTGGCCCCAGTCGCGCACGCCGGTCGGCGTGGCGTACACCGCGTTCACGGCCACGCGCCCGCGGTTCACCAGCCGGAACGAGGGGTCGTCGGCCGCCGGCTGCTGCGTCCGCCCCGCCCCGCCCGTCGTCCCGCGCGGGAAGGTAACGCTGTCGATGGTGCAGGTGTTGATGTCGCGCCGCTCCTCCGCGCGGCCGCCCTCATACACCACGCGGATGTCGTAGGCGCAGTTGCCGTCGGCCGGCAGCCGCACGGGGAAGCTGCCGCCCGGCGGCAGCGAGCGGTCGCCCAGCCGGTCGCGGCCCCAGGTCGTGCGGCCCTTGGGCGTCGCGTAGATCTCGTTGATCGTGGTCTGCGACCGGTTGAGCAGGTTGAACGACGGGTTCGGCGCGGGCTGCGCCCCGGCCGGCGCTGCCAGCGCGAGAAGCACAGGGACGAGCCGGCGGCAGGCGGTCATGCGCGGTCTCCTTCGGACCCTATGATGCTAATAGGCCGGACCTGCCGGTGTGAAGCCCGCTCACCATCGCCCCAGCCCAGCCCGGCGTGCGCGCCGGGTCACCCAGGCGGCCCAGGCGAGTTGCGGCGGCAGCACCAGCAGCACCGCGAGCGGCTTGCCCCATCCGGTGGCGCCCAGGAACAGCAGGCAGCACACCCCGCCCCAGGCGGCGAACGCCCAGTGCAGCGCGGCGATCCCGGCAGCATTCACCCCACTGCGGTGCGCGACCTGATACAGGTGCCCCCGGTGCGCCTCCGTGAGCCGGTCGCCGGCGAGCGCCCGGCGGACCAGCGTGAACCCCACGTCGAACAGCACCCCGGCGAGCAGCATCGGCACCAGCAGCAGCGACAGCTCGACTCCCTGGAATCGCGTGGCCGCCACCCCCAGCACGGCCAGCACGAAGCCGCAGAACTGGCTGCCCACGTCGCCCATGAAGATGCGCGCCCGCGGGTAGTTGAACGGCAGGAACCCGGCGATCCCCGCCAACAGCAGCAGCGAGGCGAAATACACGAACCACCCGCCATGCGCCGCCGCGATCCCCGCGAGGAAGGCGCAGGCCACGGCGCAGGTCCCGGCGGCCAGACCGTTCAGCCCGTCGATGAAGTTGACCGCGTTGGTCACGAACACGATCCAAGCCAGCGTCAGCGGCACGCCGAGCCAGCCCAACGCCACCTCGCCCACCAGCGGCAGGCGCACCGCGTCCACCCACAGCCCGCTGCCCACTGCGAGCGCTGCAGCCCCCACCTGGGCGCCGAGCTTCACCGTGAAGGGCCAGTCCAGCACGTCGTCGAGGAAGGCGACGGCGGCGATGCCGGCCGATGCCAGGATCACGCCGCGGAAATACGGATCGGCCAGCCGGGAGAACTCGGCGAAGCCATACAGCACCGCGACGCCCGCCAGGAACGCGGCGACGATGCCCACGCCGCCGCCCTTGGGCACCGGCCGCGCATGCGCCTTGCGCGCGTCAGGCCTGTCCAGCACGGCGGCCGCGATCATCCCACGCACCACCACGGCGGAGAACCCGGCGAGCGCCGCGCAGAACAGCAGGTGCCGCAGCAGGGCGACTGTGGTCACGCGAGTCTCCTGACGCCGGGGAGGGTGCGCGGATGCGCCAGCGTGGGCTATAGGGTCCGCACGATGCCCTCGCAACGCTCGATCAACCGCATCCTGCTCAACGTCGCGTTCGACGGCGCGCTGGCGGCGCTCGCCACCCCGGTCGCGGGTTGGATCGCCTATCCCGAGGGCGGCCTGCTGCGCCCGCTGTGGTTCATCGCCGGCGGCGCGATCACCCTGGTGGTCGCCGGGCTGCCGTTCCGGCTGCCGCAGCAGTACTGGCGGTTCGTCGGCCTCGCCGACCTGCTCAGCGTGGTCGGCGGCAGCGTGCTGAGTGCGCTGCTGTTCTCGCTCCTGCTGGTCTCGACCGGCTTCCCGCTGCCCACGCCGACCTTCCCGATCGTGCATGCGCTGACCCTGATGGCGGCGCTGGGGGCGGCGCGCGTGGTGTATCGCCTGCGCCAGCTCCGCCGCGGCGCGCGGTTCGACGGCGCCGAGGCGCAGCCCGTGCTGCTGGTGGGCGCGGGGGAGGGGACGGACCTGTTCCTGCGCGCCCTGGACTACGCCCGGGGCGCCAACGCGTATCGCGTCGTCGGCCTGCTCGCCATGCAGGGGCGGCAGACTGGCCGGCGCATCGGCGGCCATACGATCCTCGGCACGCTGGACCAGGCCGGCGCCGTGCTGGAGCGGCTGCGCGCCGAGGGCCGGCTGCCGGCGGCGCTGGTGGTGACGGACCCTGACCTGCCGGGCGCAGCCCTCGCCCGGCTGCTGGAGCAGGCGGACGTGCAGGGTGTTCCCGTGCGCCGCGCCCCGCGCCCGACGGCGCTGCAGGCCGCCGGCGTCGAGCGGATCGAGCTCGCCCCCGTCGCCATCGAGGACCTGCTGAACCGCCCGCAAGTGCCGCTGGACCGCGAGGCAATGGCCCGGCTGGTGCAGGGCCGCCGCGTGCTGGTGACGGGCGCAGGCGGCACCATCGGCTCCGAGCTGGCCCGGCAGGCCGCCGCCCTCGGGCCGGAGAGCCTGGTGCTGCTTGATAACGGCGAGTACGCGCTGTGGCAGATCGACCTGGAGCTGGCCGAGAGCCACCCCGGCGTGCCGCGCCAAGCCGTGATCGCCGACATCCGCGACGACGCCCGCATCAACGAGGTGGTGAAGGCGTGCCGGCCCGAGCTGGTGTTCCACGCCGCCGCCCTCAAGCACGTGCCTATGGTGGAGGCCAACCCGGCCGAGGGCCTGCTGACCAACGCCTGCGGCACCCGCCACGTTGCCGACGCCGCCCGCGCGGCCGGCGCGCTCGCCATGGTGCTGATCAGCACGGACAAGGCGGTGAACCCCAGCAGCATCATGGGCGCCTCCAAGCGGCTGGCCGAGATGTACTGCCAGGGGCTCGACATCCAGGCGCGGCGAACCGGCAGTATGCGCTGCGTCACCGTGCGGTTCGGCAACGTGCTGGGCAGCACCGGCTCCGTCGTGCCGCTGTTCCGCCGGCAGCTCGAGCGCGGCGGCCCGCTGACCGTGACCCACCCCGACATGCAGCGCTACTTCATGACGGTGCGGGAGGCCGTGGGCCTGGTGCTGGAAGCGAGCGCGCTCGGCGCGGGCGACGCGCAACTGCCGGCCGGCGAGCGCGGCGGCATCTTCGTGCTGGACATGGGCGATCCCGTCCGCATCGTCGATCTTGCCCGGCAGATGATCCGCCTCGCCGGGCTGCACCCGGTGGACGATGCCGCCGATCCCCGGCCCGACGGAATCGCCATCCGCTTCACCGGCCTGCGCCCCGGCGAGAAGCTGTTCGAGGAGCTGTTCCACGGCGCCGAGCCGCCGGTGCCCACCGGCTATCCCGGCCTGCTCATGGCCGCCCCGCGCACCGCCGACCCGGCCATCATCGGCCGCGCCATCGACGAGATCGCAGCAAACTGCCGCGCCGGCCAGGTGCGCCTCGCCCTCGCCCAGCTCAGCCGCATCGTCCCCGAGTTCGAGCACAACGCCGACGGCGCCGTCCTCGTGCTGCAGCCTGGAGCCTGACCCCATGGACGCACCCGCCCCTATCCCGTTCCTCGACCTCAAGGCGCAGCAGGCGCGCATCGCCGACTCCCTGCGTCCGCGGCTGGAAGCGGTGCTGGCGCACTGCCAGTTCATCCTCGGCCCCGAAGTGGCGGAGCTGGAAGGTCGGCTCGCCGAGCGCTGCGAGGCAAAGCACTGCGTGTCCGTCAGCTCCGGCACCGACGCGCTGCAGATCGCCATGATGGCGGAGGGGATCGGGCCGGGCGACGCCGTGTTCCTGCCCGCCTTCACCTACACCGCGACCGCCGAGGTGCCGCTCGTGCTCGGCGCCACCCCCGTCTTCGTGGACGTGGACCCCCGCACCTTCCAGATCGATCCGGCGCATCTCGCCGCGCGCATCGCCGCCGTGCGCCAGGCCGGCCGGCTGCGCCCGCGCGCGCTCGTCGGCGTGGACCTGTTCGGCCAGCCCGCCGACTGGCCCGCGCTGAACGAGGTCGCGGCGCGCGAGGGGCTGTTCACCATCGACGACTGCGCCCAGAGCTTCGGCGCAGCACTTCACGGCCGTCCCCTCGGCACCCAGGCGCAGGCGACGGCCATCAGCTTCTTCCCGAGCAAGCCGCTCGGCGCCTACGGCGACGGCGGCGCGCTGTTCACCGAGGACGACGACCGCGCCGCGCTGTATCGGTCCCTCCGCACCCACGGCGAGGGCACGACGCGCTACGAGGTGTTGCGCACGGGCATGAACGGCCGGCTCGACACCCTGCAGGCCGCCGTGCTGCTGGCCAAGCTCGACGTGTTCGACGCGGAGCTGGCCGCGCGGGAGCGGGTGGCGCGCGTGTATGACCGCCGCCTCGGCAACCTGCTGGAAACGCCGGCGCGCGTGCCCGACAGCATGCCGGCCTGGGCCGTGTACGCTGTGCTGCTGCCGGACACCGCGGCGCGCGCGCGCCTGCAGGAGGGCTTGCGCGACGCCGGCGTGCCGACCGCGATCTACTACCCGCGGCCGCTGCATCATCAGCCCGCCTATGCCGGGCACCACGACGGCGCGGCGCTGCCCGTGTCGGAGGACCTCGCCACCCGCATCCTGGCGCTGCCGATCCATCCGGACCTGTCCGACGCGGACGCAGAGCGCGTGTGCGACACGGTGGCCGGCGTGCTGGGCTGACGCAACCCGGGCGGCGCGGCGCTGTTCTGGTCAGGAAGGAGATAGTCCCATGGGCAACACGCCGAAAGTGCAGCAGGACGACGTTCCGCCGGAGGGCGCTAGCCCGGCGAGCAACCCGGAAGGCCGCACGCCGGACGGCATCCCGAAGCAGTCGGTCGATTTCGAGCCGAAGGGCGCCCCGACCAACGACCGCTTCTCGACCGAGACCGCCGCCGTGAACATCAAGGAGGATAAACCGCAACCGCCGAAGCGGTAGGCTACCCCAGGGCGCGCCGCGCGCCCTCGGCCAGCACGCGCAGGCCCATCGCCAGGTCCTCGCGCTTGGTGTCCTCGGCCCAGTGGTGGCTGATGCCGCCGATCGACGGCACGAACAGCATGGCGGCCGGCATCTTCCGCGCGAGGTACTGCGCGTCGTGCCCGGCGCCGCTCGGCATGTGCTGCCACTTGCCCGGTGCCAACGCCTCGGCGGCGCCGGCCAGCGCGTCCTGCAACGCCGGGTCGCAGGGGGCGGGGAGGGACTGGCTCATCACCTCCAGCGTGGCGGTGCAGCGCTCGCGGCGGTTGCTCTCCTGCACCGCGCGCTTCAGCACGCCATCGAGCCGCTGCAGCACCTCGGTGGAGATGTCGCGCATCTGGAACAGCACCTCGGCGCGGCCGGGGATGATGGAGGGCGCGCCGGGTTCCAGCGCGATGCGGCCCGTGGTCCAGACCGTCCGCTCGCCGCAAGCTTTCGGGAACTCGGCGTCGATCCAGGCCAGCAGCCGCACCGCGGCCAGTCCGGCGTCGCGGCGCTCCGCCATGGTGGTGCCGCCGGCGTGGTCCTGCTGGCCCTCGATGACGATGCGGTACTGCCAGATCGCGACGATGCCGGTCACCACGCCGATCTGATGGCCCTGGCTCTCCAGCCCGGTGCCCTGCTCGATGTGCATCTCCAGGAAGCCGCGGTAGCGGCCATCCTCAAGTGCTAAGCGCGGCCGGCCGGCCAGCCCTGCCTCCTCTAGCGCCTGGCGCAGCGGCTTGCGGTCGTAACGGTTGGCGAGCCGGTCGATCTCCGCCTCGTCCAGCAGCCCGGTGAAGGAGCGCGAGCCGATGAAGGAGCCGTAATGCCCTTCCTCGTCCGCGAAGGCGACCACGTCCACCGGCAGCCCGGCGCGGGCCAGCGCCAGGGCGCCGAGCACGCCCAGCGCGCCGTCGAGCCAGCCGGCCTCGTTCTGCGTCTCGACGTGGCTGCCGGCGAGCAGCTTGGGGCCGGGTCCGGGATGGCGGCCCAGCACGTTGCCCACGCCGTCCATCTCGTGATCAAGGCCGGCCTCGCGCATCCGCTCCATCAGCCAGCGCCGCGACTCCATGTCCTGCGGGCTGTAGGTCGGGCGGTGCACGCCGGTGCGGAACGCGCCGATGCGGCGCAGCGCGTCGAGATCGGCGAGGAAATGATCGATATCGGGTTCGGTCAGGGGGATTTCCATGCGTTGCAGATTGACGACGCTCGATGAGCACGGCAAGGCTGCCCCGGCGCAATCCTCTTGTCTCCGGCGCAGGCGCATGCTTCCTGCCCTCCCCGAACACCTCACCAACCGATGGAGCACGTCCAGATGGCCAAGAAGACCACCCAAGCCGCTGCAGCGCCGACGCCGGCCGCCAAGGCCGCCGCACCGACGACCGTCACCCAGAAGGACCTGGCCGTGCAGCTTGCCGAGAAGCACGGCATGGACAAGCGCCAGGCCGAGGCCATGGTGGGCAGCGTCACCGGGCTGCTCGTCGAGCACCTCAAGGCGGGCGACCGGCTTCGC
>JBBSIT010000040.1:0-13641 GCA_038231995.1 Acetobacterales bacterium
CAGACCGCGCCCTCGCTGTACGACCTGCGAAACCTGTTCCAGGTGAACGTGGAGGAGGGGCGGCACCTCTGGGCGATGGTGTACCTGCTGCAGATATACTTCGGGAAGGAGGGGCGGGAGGAGGCGGACGACTTGCTGCGCCGCCGGTCGGGCGACGCGGACACGCCGCGCATGCTGGGCGCGTTCAACGAGGCGACGCCGGACTGGCTGTCCTTCTTCATGTTCACCTACTTCACCGACCGGGACGGCAAGATGCAGCTGGAGGCGCTGGCGCAGTCGGGCTTCGACCCGCTGTCCCGCACCTGCCGGTTCATGCTGACCGAGGAGGCGCACCACATGTTCGTGGGCGAGTCGGGCGTCGCGCGCGTCATCGAGCGCACCTGCCAGGCGATGAACGAGGCCGGCATCACGGACCCGCACGACGTTGAGGCGGTGCGCAAGCTGGGCGTCATAGACCTGCCGACGATCCAGAAGAAGATCAACCTGCACTTCTCGTTGACGCTCGACCTGTTCGGCAACGAGATCAGCACGAACGCGGCCAACGCGTTCCATGCGGGGATCAAGGGCCGCTACCGCGAGGACAAGCTGACCGACGACCATGTGCTGGAGAGCGACACCTACAACGTGTTGCGGCTGCGGGACGGCGCCCTTGCCGAAGAGGCGGTGCCGGCGCTCTCGGCGCTGAACATGCGGCTGCGCGACGACTACGTGCAGGATTGCGCCTCGGGCATCACGCGCTGGAACCGGGTGATCCAGAAGGCCGGCCTCGATTTCGCGCTGTCGCTGCCGCACGTCGCCTTCAACCGCCACATCGGCGAGTTCGCGAAGGCGCACACCGACACCGCCGGGCGGCTAGTGTCGCAGGATGAGTGGGAGGCCATCAGGCGCGAGGCCCTGCCCAACGACGAGGACGCCGTGTTCATCGAGGGGCTGATGAAGCCCGAGATGCGGCCCGGACAGTATGCGGGCTGGATCGCGCCGGCGAAGGCCGGCATCGACAACAAGCCCGGCGAGTTCGAATACGTCCGGATCCACGAGTAGGCCGCCATGGACGGGATGGAGCCGGGCCGGAAGCAGCACCTGATCGACCCGGAAATCTGCATCCGGTGCAACACCTGCGAGGCGACGTGCCCGATCGGCGCGATCACCCACGACGCGAACAACTACGTGGTGGACGCCACAATCTGCAATTTCTGCATGGATTGCGTATCACCCTGCCCCACCGGCTCCATCGACAACTGGTTGGTCGTCCAGACGCCTTTCTCTCTCGATGACCAGTTCTCGTGGATCGAGCTGCCGCCGCGTCCGGCCGAGGGTGCGACGGGCGACGCGGAGACAGCCGATGCGCTGGATAGCGAGGCGGCAGCGCTGCTGGACAACGCCCATCGGGGTGCGGGGGGCAAGGCGCGCGCGCCCGCATCGGCGTCCAAGCCCCGCATCAACCTGTTCAACCGCGAGCGTCCTGCGGTCGCGACCGTCACCGGCAACTTCCGCATCACCGCGCGGGACGCGGCGTCCGACGTTCGCCACCTGATCCTCGACTTCGGCGCAGTGGCCTTCCCGGTGCTGGAAGGGCAGAGCATCGGCGTCGTGCCGCCCGGCCGGGATGCAGCGGGGCGGCCGCACGCGATGCGGCTGTACTCCATCGCCAGCGCGCGTGACGGGGAACGGCCGAACACCAGCAACCTGGCGCTGACGATCAAGCGCGTGTTGGAGGCGCGGCCGGATGGGGGCGAGTTCCGCGGTGTCGCGTCCAACTGGCTGTGCGACCTGCCGCTCGGTGCCAAGGTCGAGGTGGTGGGTCCGTTCGGCGCCACGTTCCTGATGCCGGACGATCCCGATGCCGACATCCTGATGGTCTGCACCGGCACCGGCGCCGCCCCGTTCCGCGGCTTCACGGAGCGCCGCCGCCGGCTCGCGCAGCATGGGCGCGGCCGGCTGCATCTGTATTTCGGCGCCCGCACGCCGGGCGAGCTGCCCTATTTCGGGCCATTGCGGAAAGTGCCGGAGAGCGTGCTGGCGCAGCAGCTCGTGTATTCGCGTGTGCCGGGCCAGGACAAGGAATACGTGCAGGACCGTATGCGCGCCCGGGCTCCCGAGATTGCCGCTCTGCTGAGGAAAGACAGTCTGTACGTCTACGTCTGTGGCCTGCGCGGACTGGAGGAGGGGCTGGAGCTCGCCCTCACGGAGATCGGCCGGGAGCACGGAATCGACTGGCTGAGCCTAAGGGACCGCATGCGCGAGGAGGGCCGCTTCCATGTCGAGACTTACTGAGAGCCTGTTTGAGACAACGGCGGGTCGGCCCGGCGGTGCTTTCCGGCGCTGACGGCACGGGCCGGCTCGCCGAGACCACCAGTATCGGCAGCGCCAGTCCGCACCGCCAACGCCGGAAATCCCTCGCCGCTCCTCAACCGCCGATGTCTCAAACAGGCTCTGAGGCAGGCCAGCCGTTCGTCCACATCGGGCTGATCGGGCGACACGATCGAGGTGCGGGCCTGGGCCATGATCGTCGGATAGGGGCGGCTGAAGGGAGCGTCTGTCGCCGACGCGTTCAAGGCGCTGCCGACAGCGCAAAGGCGTTTGATCGGCGCCGGAATCCAAGATACAGGCATTGCAAACAGCTGGGCCAGCAAGGCCGGGCGACGAGGGGACATCCAGATGCATGAGAACGCCACGCGACTGACCCGCCGAGGCCTGGTCGGTCTGGCTACTGTGGCCCTGGCCGCGCCGGCGCGGGCGCAGCCGGCCCGCGGCACGCCGATCCGCATCGGCCTGATGCTGCCGTACTCCGGCACTTACGCACAATTGGGCGAGAACATCACCTCGGCGTTCGAGATGCACCTCGCGGAGCGCGGCGGGCAGTTGGGCGGCCGGCCGGTGACGGTCATCAAGCTGGACGACTAGTCGGACCCCGCGGCCGCGCCGCAGAACGTCAACCGGCTGCTGAACCGGGACAAGGCGGACGTGCTGGTGGGCACCGTGCATTCCGGCGTGGTGATGGCGCTGGTGCAGGCCGCGCGCGAGAAGGGCGTGCCGCTGATCATCCCGAACGCCGGCAACGCGTCGGCGACCCGCGAGCTGTGCTCCGAGAGCGTGTTCCGCACCTCGTTCACCAACTGGCAGCCCGCGTACGGCATGGGCTAGGCGCTCGCGGCAACGGGCGTGAAGCGGGCGGCGTGGGTCACCTGGGATTACGCGGCGGGCAAGGAGGCGGGCGAAGGGTTCCGTGACGGGCTGAAGGCGGGCGGGGCGGAACTGGTCCAGGTGCTCGCCCTGCCGTTCCCGGAGACCAATTTCCAGCCGATCCTGGCGCAACTGCCGGGGCTGGGGGTGGACGCCGTGGGGTCGTTCTTCGCCGGCGGCGGCGCGGTGCAGTTCGTGCGCGACTACGCGGCGGCTGGGCTGCGGGACAAGCTGCCGCTCTGCGGGTCGGGCTTCCTGACGGAGGGAACGCTGACCGCCCAGGGCGCGGCGGCCGAGGGCATCCGCACCGCGCTGCACTATGGCGACGGACTCGACATCCCGAAGAACACCCAGTTCCGCAAGGCATTCCAAGACAAGGCCGGGCGGGCTGCGGACGTCTACGCTGTGCAGGGCTACGACGCGGCGCAGCTGCTGGGCGTGGGCATCGATGCGGTGAAGGGCGACCTGGACGCCGACAAGGCTTTGTTCGCGGCCATGCGCGGGGCAAGGATCGACAGTCCGCGCGGCGCCTTCACCCTGTCGGCCGGGCACAACCCGGTGCAGAACATCTACCTGCGCGAGGCCCGCGGCGGCGAGAACCGGGTGATCGGCATCGCGGCGGAGGCGCTGGCCGACCCGGGTACGGGCTGCAAGCTGACGTGACCGCCGGCGGGCTGCTGGTCCAGATACTGAACGGCATCCAGTACGGCCTGCTGCTGTTCCTGATCAGCAGCGGGCTGACCCTGATCTTCGGCGTGCTCGGCGTGATCAACCTGGCGCATGGCAGCCTGTTCATGGTCGGCGCCTATGTCGTGTTCATGGTGGCGCAGGCGGGGTTCGGCCTGTGGCTGGCGCTGCCGCTGGCCGTGCTGGGCGGCGCGGCGCTGGGAGTGGTGCTGGAGCGCGTGCTGTTCCGCCGGTTCTACCACCGCGAGCACCTGGACCAGGTGCTGCTGACCTTTGCCTTGATCCTGTTGTTCGAGGAGGCGCGGTCGGGGCTGGCCGGCAACGATTTCCATAGCGTGGCGGTCCCGTCGTTCCTGGACGTCCGGTGCCGGTCACGGCCGGGTTCGCCTACTCCGCCTACCGGCTGGCGGTGCTGGGCGCGTGCCTGCTGGTGGCGGGGGCGATGTTCTGGACGATCGAGCGCACCCGCGCGGGTGCGGCGATCCGCGCGGCGGCCGAGAAGCCTGAGATGGTGGACCTGCTGGGCCTGGACGCCAGCCGGGTGCACATGCTGGTGTTCGGGGCGGGGACGGCGCTGGTGATGCTGGCCGGCGCCTTGGCCGCGCCGCTCTACTCCGTCTATCCCGGGATGGGCGACGGCTTCCTGATCGTGTCGTTCGTCGTGGTCGTGGTGGGCGGACTGGGCTCGGTCGCGGGAGCGTTCTGGGCGGCGCTGCTGGTGGGCCTGGTGGACACGCTGGGAAAGGTGTTCCTGCCGGTGGGGGCGGGTGCGGCGATCTACGTCCTGATAGCAGGCGTGCTGCTGTGGCGCCCGGCCGGGCTGTTTGCGCCACAGGGACGCGCTTAGATGCAGGTTGCCGGGCTTTCCGGCCATCTGGCGCTCGCGGCCCTGGCGGTCGGGATCGCGTGCCTGCCCTGGCTTGCCACGCCGTACCAAGTCGGTTTCGTGGCGAGCGCACTGGTGGCAGCGCTGTTCGCGCTGAGCCTGCAACTGCTGGTGGGCGGCGCGGGCATGATCAGCCTGGGCCATGCGGCGTTCTTCGGCATCGGCGCCTATACCGTCTGGTTCCTAACGCCAGCGGCGGGGGACGCGCCGAGCCTGGCGCTGACCTTGCCGGCCGCGGCCGCGGCGGCAGGCATGGCGGCGTTGGTGGTGGGGGCGCTCGCTTTGCGGACACGCGGGTTCTTCTTCCTGATGACCACGCTCGCCTTCGGGCAGATGCTGTTCTTCCTATTCCACGACACGCCGCTGGGCGGCGGGGCGGACGGGGTGTTCATCACCCGCCCGGCATTGGGCGCGTTCGGCTGGGTGTGGGACGTGCCGCGCCGCAGCCGGCCGGCGGTGCTGCTGTGGCTCAATCTCGGCACGGTCGTGCTGATGTATGGGGCGCTCGCGCTGCTGTTCAGCACGCTGTTCGGCCGGGCGCTGCTCGGCATCCGGGCCAACGAGCACCGCATGGCGGCGCTCGGCCTGCCGACGCAACGCTACAAGCTCGCCGCCTTCGTGCTGGCGGGTGCGCTGGCGGGGGTGGCCGGGCACCAGTGGGCGGTCACCGAGGCGTTCGTGAACCCGGATCTGCTGGGCTGGCACCGCTCGGCGCTGGCGCTGTTGATGATCATGCTGGGCGGCGTGGGGGCGCTGCACGGGCCGATCCTGGGGGCGCTGGGCTTCGCGGTGCTGGGCGAGGCGGCCGGGTTGATTACGGAGCGGCAGCACCTGGTCGAGGGCGCGGTGATCCTGCTGGTGGTGTTGGTCCTGCCCCGAGGCCTGGCCGGGCTGCGGCTGCGCCGGCCGGCGCCGATCCCGATCGCGGCCACCGACCCGGCATGACAGCGCTGCTCGAGGCCGACAACCTGGTGCGGCGGTTCGGCGGCTTAGCCGCGGTGGGCGGCGTGTCCCTCAATCTACGCCGCGGCTGCCTGCACGCGGTCATCGGGCCGAACGGCGCGGGCAAGAGCACGTTGGTGAACCTGTTGTCCGGCGAGCTGCCACCCAGCGCGGGCCGCATCCGCATCGACGGGCAGGACGCGGCCGGCTGGCCGGCTTGGCGGTTCGCGCGCGCCGGCGTCGGCCGGTCGTTCCAGCGCACCAACGTGCTGCTTGGGATGACGGTGGCCGAGAACGTGCGCCTTGCGGCGCAGATTGGCTGCACGCCGGCGCATCGTCTGTTCCGCGCCGCCGCGGCCGAGGGGGCGCCGCACCGCATCGCCGGGGCGGCGCTGGACCGTGTGGGGTTATCGGCACTGGCCAAGCGCGAAGCTGCCGTCTTGAGCCACGGCCAGTTGCGGCAGCTGGAAATCGCGATGGTGCTGGCAACCGGCCCGCGGGTGCTGCTGCTGGACGAGCCGCTGGCCGGCATGGGGCCGGAGGAGGCAGAGCGGATCGCCGCTCTGCTGCGGGCGCTGGCCTCCGACCACGCGGTGCTGCTGATCGAGCACGACATGGACGTGGTGTTCGCGGTCGCCGACCGGCTGACCGTGATGGTGGACGGCCTCGTGCTGGACGAGGGCCCGCCCGCCCATATCCGCGCCTCTGCCCGGGTGCGGGATGCGTATCTGGGTCACGCAGCATGATCCGAGCGGGTCCTGCGGCATGATCCCCATCCTGGCGGCGACCGGGCTGCATGCCTATTACGGCGCGAGCCACGTCCTGCGCGGCATCGACATCGCGATCATGCCGGGCCAGGCGATCGGGCTCATGGGCCGGAACGGCATGGGCAAGACGACCCTGATCCGCACCCTGCTCGGGCTGGTGCCGTTGCGGGCCGGGCAGATCCTGATGGATGGGGTGGACATGGAAGGGCGTCCGCCGCATCTGCGGGCGTGGCAGGGCATCGCCGTCGTGCCGGAGGGACGGGGGGTGTTCGACGCCCTGACCGTGCGGGAGAACCTGCTGCTGGCTGCACGGCCCGGCGCGGACGGGGTGGCGCGCTGGCCGCTCGAGCGCGTGCTGACGGTATTCCCGCGACTGGAACAGCGGATCGGGCATCGCGGCAGGCAGCTCTCCGGCGGCGAGCAGCAAATGGTGGCGATCGGCCGGGCGCTGATGACCGGCCCGCGGCTGCTGATCCTGGATGAGGCCACCGAGGGCCTGGCGCCGCTGGTGCGCGGCGAGATCTGGCGGACGATCGCCCTGATCCGCGCGGATGGGATCGCGACCATCGTGGTGGACCGCACGGTCGCTGCGGTGCTCAGCCTGGTGGACCGGGCGACGGTGCTGGTGAAGGGCCAGGTCGGCTACGATGGCGACCCGGCCATGCTGGCGGGCGATAGTGAGATGCTGTCGCGGTATCTGGGAGTTTAGTGGCCAGGACCGCGACGGCTGAGCCCGACCTGTCCAAAGTCTCTTGCACCTCGGCAGGATCAGCTTCGGGATCGCCATCGACGGCGCAGCGTAACCTCGTGGTCGAGTTCCAGAGTGCCGTCGCATGCCCGCCTTCCGCCTGGACCGGCAAGGCGACACGGCCTTGCTATCCGAGCACGACGACACTGGGTCGTGGACACCACGCTCCAGACTGGGCGGCAAGGGCCAAGGTGTCCTCTCTCGACGCTGGTAACTCGGCTCGAAGACGCGGCGTCGTGCGGGCGGAGGCGGCCAAGGTTCCACGTGCGCAGCCCCTGGAAAGCCGCTGGAGGGGCTGCCGTGAAGAACGCTTGCCGTAGCGCATCCTCCTCCTGACGGATCAGGATTGAGCATGCACCATCACACCCCGGGACTGAACGCCTCTCATGTTCGCCACTTCAAGCTGCAGGCACGGAATCGCACGAGCACTTCGCAATGCTCTCGCGTGGCACCGGTGCGGTCGGACATCGGGCAACCAGCCCCACTCTCCGCCGGAAGCAGTGCAGATCGGCTCCTGGTCCTGAGTGCACTCTCAACTGGCATAGCCTCGGCTCGAAGCGGATGCGTCGGGCCTCGGCATATTCCGAAAAGGGACCACTTGGAGCTGCATGACATCCTTCTCGGTCCGCCCCCGTCCGGTCGTCGCGATCTCGCTGACGGCTCGCCTCTAATGCCGCCTCGATCCGCAGGCGCGTTCCCATCCCTCTTGCCGGGCACGCTCGCGCGGCCGATCAAGGAGGCGATCGCCGCCCAGGTGGTCGCGTTGTTCAATGACCGGTCCCGCGGCGAGAGGCCGGTCGCACGGCGCCCCGATGGGCTGTTCGGCCCGCGGGCGGTCGCGTGGCGCGTGCATGGCGACGTGGCCTCGATGATGGTGGGCGGCATCGCGGGGCTGCTGCTCCAGATGCTCCACCCGGCCGTGCTGGCGGGGGTATGGGACCATTCCAACTTCCGCGCCGACATGCACGGCCGGCTGCGGCGCACGGCGCGCTTCATCGCGCTCACCACCTACGGCGGGCAGGCGGAAGCCGAGGCGGTGATCGCCCGCGTTCGCGGCATCCACGACCGGGTCCGCGGGGTGTTGCCCGACGGCACCCCCTACGCCGCGAACGACCCCGCGCTGCTGGCATGGGTGCACGTGACCGAGGCGACCAGCTTCCTCGATGCCTGGGTGCGCTACGCCGAGCCGGACATGTCGGCGGGCGACCAGGATCGCTACTTCGCCGAGATGGCGCGGATAGGGCAGGCGCTGGGTGCCGACCCGGTGCCGCGCAGCCGAGGCGAAGCGCGCCGCTTGATCCATACGATGCGGCCGCACTTGGTGTGCGACGCGCGAACCCGCGAGGTCGCTCGCCTCGTGCTCACGCGGCGTGCAGCCAACAGGATGGTGGAACCCCTGCAGGGCCTCACGGTGCAGGCCGGCATCGACCTGCTGCCGGATTGGGCGCGGCGCATGCACGGGCTGCACAACCCGGCGCTGAGCCGCCCCCTCGTCCGCGCCGGCACGCTCGGCATCGCCCGCACGCTGCGTTGGGCGTTCGAGTGAACCGCCCCGCTGCTACGCGCGGCCGCTTGCGACCCTGAGCCGATATTCGAGTGGAGTGGTCCAGGCAGGTGCTCGCGCGATCACGCGTCAGTCAACGCGCGCGTAGGGCAGGCTGCGGGCCAGCCAGCAGCCGACCTCGACGCCCCCGACCCGGCCTGCGCGGTCGCGCTGGAACACCAGCGTCCAATCGCCGGGCGGCGTGTGGTCCAGCGCGCGCGGACAGGGCAGCGCCCAGAGATCCGGCCCAATCGGATCGAGCATCTCCATGCGCCCTTGGCCCAGGAAGCCCGAGAAGCCGCCATACAGCACGCGGCCTGCATCAACCACGGTCAGCGTCGCATCCAGCTCCCCGCAACGGTAGCGGCCGGCGACGTCGATGGCGGGGGTGCCGCTGCATGGGTTCAGGCGCGAGCTCTGGTTCTCGTGCGGGCGGTCCATCCACAGGCCGCCCTCGCCTTGCCGCAATCGGGTGCCGCCGCCGCTCGCCGTGCCGTCTGCTTGCAGATCCAGCATCTCCGCCGGATGGCCGTAGCGCAGCCGCACCTGCCCCGCCTGCGCCATGTCGATGCGCACCGCGAGCCCGGTCTCCGGCTCGACATAGGCGCCCAGCCAATCCGGCCTCTCCTCGTCCGCCCGGGGCTTTGGCCGGTCCTCGCCAAGTGCTGCGGCGAGCAGGTCCACCGCCGCGGCGTGGGCGTCCGACATGTGGTTGAACATGACGACGACGGAGATGCGCTCCGCCGGCAGATACATGCGGTGGCTGCGCCAGCCGCGCAGGGCGCCGCCATGGCCGGTCGCCGAACGTCCGAGCTCGGTTCGCCAGCCTAGGCCGAACCCGTACTCGGCGCGCGTGCCGTCGGCGAAGCTCACCGGGGCGGACAGGCGGCGATACAGCCCGTCCGCATCGTCGCGCGTCAAGTCGATGGTGCGCTCCCAGGCGATCATGTCATCGAGGGAGGCGCCTATGCCGGCATCGCCGGTCCACAGCACGCGGTTCTCCGCGGCGCGGAAGCCGGAGGCGGGCGTGCCCTCATAGCCTTCCGTGCCGTCCGGCATGGCGCGGGTGTCGGCCGCCAGCAACGCGGTGGCCATGCCGGCCCGCTCGAAGATCCGGGTGCGCAGCAATTCGGCGAAGCTGCGGCCGCTGCGGTCCCGCAGGATATCGGACAAGATGCGGAAGTTCTGGTTCGCGTAGGAGTAGCGGGTGCCCGGCGCGAACTGCAGCGTCCGGGTGCCGCCGACCATGCGGGCGGTCTCGGCGTCGCCGAACGGCGCTTCGGCCGGCGCCCCGTGCAGCATCGCCACGGCCCAGTAGTCGCGCAAGCCGGACTGGTTGTGGCAGAGGTGCAGCGCGCCGGGCGTTGCCCCTTCCAGCAACGGCAGGCGGGCGCGCACGTCAGCGTCCAGCATCGACGGATCGGGAAAGGCGTCCAGCACCAGGCCGCAGGTGAACTGCTTGGTGATGGAGCAGATGCGGAACAGCGTCTGCGGCGTGAACGCGATGCGCCGCTCGGCGTTGGCCCAGCCCCAAGCGTGCCGGACCAGCACCTCGCCTTCACGCAGCACGGCGACCGCGCCGCCCGGTCCGGGGTAGGTGCGCGGCAGGGCGTCGAGGCCGCGGTCAAGGCGGCCGGAAAGCGAGTTCGTCATGAGCGCGACTGTCGCCCGTCATGGCGTGGTGCGTAAAGGCGGCGTGCGCCCCTGCGACGCTCGTGCGACACCTTCCATCCACCGATGGAAGGGCTAGCCAATGCGCGCACGCATCCGCGAGACCGAGATCTACTTCGATGTCGAGGGCATGGGCCTGGTGCCGGACGGTCCGCGCATGCGCGAGCGCCCGGTGGCCTTCATCCTCCATGGCGGCCCGGGAGGCGACCATAGCGGCTTCAAGCCCGGCTTCTCGCCGCTCGCGGAGCGCATGCAGCTCGTCTATGTCGATCACCGCGGCCAGGGCCGTTCGGCCAAGAGCGACCCGGCGCGATACACCCTCGACGAGAACGTCGAGGACCTGGAAGCGCTGCGCCAGCATCTCGGCCTCGGCGCCATCGTCTCCATCGGCACGAGCTACGGCGGCATGGTCGCCATGGCGCATGCGGCGCGCTATCCCGCTTCCGTCTCCCACCTCGTCTGCGTCGTCACCGCCGCCCACTCGGGCTTCATCCCCCGCGCGCAGGAGATCGTGGCCGAGCGCGGTACGCCGGAGCAGCGGCGCGTTTGCCAGATGCTGTGGGACGGCACGCTCGACACCCTGGAGAAGGTGCAGCACTACTACGCCGTGATGGGTCCGCTCTACTCGACGACCCACGATGCGGAGAAGAGCAAGCAGGCCCGTGCCCGGACGCTCTACGAGCCCGAGGCGCTAAACCGCGCCTTCCGCCCCGGCGGCTTCCTGCGCAGCTTCGACCTTCGCCCCGAGCTGGCGAGCATCACCGCGAAGACCTTGGTCCTGGCCGGCGCCCATGACTGGATCTGCCCGCCGGAGTTCTCCGCGGAGATCCACCGGCTGATCCCCGGCTCCGACCTCCGCATCTTCGCCAACAGCGGCCACTCCATCCGGGCCGATGAGCCGGAAGCGATGCTGGACGCCATCAAGGGCTTCATCGTTTACTGAGTCGACCCGCTGTCAGGTGCCGCTTCGGCTTGATACCCCTCACTCCTGCTCTGGTAAGCTGAGCCGGTGTTGGACGCTCCTGACCCAGCCCTGCCGCACCCAGGCGAGCCGCAGCCTCAGCGGAAGGTCATCCACATCGACATGGACGCCTTCTACGCCTCGGTCGAGCAGCGCGACGACCCTGGCCTGCGCGGCAAGCCCGTCGCGGTCGGCGGCTCGCGCGAGCGGGGCGTCGTCGCGGCCGCGAGCTACGAGACCAGGCGCTTCGGGGTGCGCTCGGCCATGTCCTCGGCGCTGGCACGCCGGAACTGCCCGGAGCTGGTCTTCGTGCGGCCGCGCTTCGACGTGTACTGGGAGGTATCGCTGCAGATCCGCGCCATCGTCGCCAAGTACACGCCCATCATCGAGCCGCTGTCGCTGGACGAGGCCTATCTCGACGTCACGCACAACCTGAAGGGCATCACGTCGGCGACGCAGATCGCACGCGAGCTCCGCGCCACCATCCGCGAGCAGACGAGCCTGACCGCCTCGGCCGGGGTGTCCTACAACAAGTTCCTGGCCAAGCTCGCCTCCGACCATCGCAAGCCCGACGGGCTCTTCGTCATCCCGCCCGAGCGCGGCGCGGCGTTCGTGGAGGGGCTGGAGGTCGGCCGGTTCCACGGTGTCGGCCCCGTTACGGCGGCCAGGATGAACCGGCTCGGCATCCATACCGGCCTCGACCTGCGGGCGCAGAGCCTGGCGTTCCTGCAGGAGAATTTCGGCAAGAGCGGCCCCTACTACTACTGGATCGCCCGCGGCGTGGACGAGCGGCCGGTCAGGGCCGACCGCATCCGCAAGTCGGTGGGCGCCGAGACGACCTTCGCCCAGGACCTGACCAGCTTCGACGCGATGCGCGAGCAGGTCCATCCGCTCGTCGAGAAGGTCTGGGCCTATTGCGAAACGTCCGGCGTGCGCGGCCGGACGGTGACGCTGAAGGTCAAGTATGCCGACTTCCAGCAGATCACGCGCAGCCGCTCCTTCCCGGAGTTCGTGGCGAGCCGCGACATCCTGGAAGGCGCCGCCCTCGATCTCCTGTCACAGCTCCTTCCCATGCCGAACGGGGTGCGCCTGCTGGGGGTCACCCTGTCCACGCTGAACACCGAGGACGAGGCCCCAAGCCAACAACTGACCTTCGGCCTCTGATGGATGAGGTTGGACCAACGTTGACCTGATTGGCTCGTGTGTGACCGCGTTGCTGGCCTCCGTCGCACCTGCCACAATCGCGCCCGACCATGACCTCTGCCACGGCTCTCGATCGCCTCCGGACGCAGGCGCGCCTGGCCACGCTGTTCGCACCCACCACCCTGGCCGACGCCGTGACCAGGCTCGGCTTCGTCCAGGCGGACCCGATCCGCGCGCCCGCCCGCGCGCAGGACCTGATCCTGCAGCATCGGGTGAGCGGATACCGCGCAGGCGACCTCGAGCGCAGCTTCGCACGGCTCAAGCTGGAGGAGGACTTCCTTTACGCCTACGGCTTCATGCCCGGCGAGACCACGCGGCTGATCCACCCCCGCCCGGACCCGGATTGCGAGACGGGCCTGCATGCCCCGGCCGGGCTCGCGGCGGAGGTGCTGGCGTTCGTGCGGGCGCGCGGTCCCACCCACCCCAGGGACCTGGAGGAGCGCTTCGGCCGCGACCGGGCCGTGAACGGCTGGGGCGGCTTCTCGAAGGCGACCACGCGGACCCTGGAGAGGCTGCACCATTACGGGATGCTGCGCGTGGCACAACGGCGCGACGGCGTCCGCATCTACGAGGCGGCCCCGCTGCCGCCGCCCCCGGTCGAGGCGGCGGAGCGGGCGCGCTTACTGGTCATGCTGGTCGCCCGTATCCTGGCCCCCGTCTCCACGGTCAGCCTGCGCGGCGCGCTGGCCTTGATGGCCCGGCGCAATCCCGGCCTCGGCCCGCTGGCGCCGGTGATCGCCGCAGCGCTCAGGACCGGGGAGCTGGAGCGGGAGAGGATCGACGGCGAGAGCTATCTCTGGCCGACCATCGAGAGCGATTGGCGGCACCGCTCGACGCCGCGGAATGTCCGCCTCCTGGCGCCGTTCGACCCGGTCGTCAGGGATCGCCGCCGTTTCCAACACCTGTGGGGCTGGGCCTACCGGTTCGAGGCCTACACGCCCCCGCAGCGACGCCTGTTTGGCTACTACGCGATGCCCCTGCTCTGGAGCGACGAGGTCATCGGCTGGGCGAACGTCAAGCTCGTTGCGGGCAAGCTGCATGCGGCGGTGG
>JBBSIT010000041.1:0-13632 GCA_038231995.1 Acetobacterales bacterium
CGCGCTTGACCGGCGAGTAGATGGCGTCGATCGGGATGAGGCCGATCGGCGCGTCCTCCGGCCGGTTGGCGGCTGCCGGGACGTAGCCCTTGCCGAGGTTGACCGTGAACTCCATGCCGAGCTTCACGCCCTCGTCGAGCGTGCAGATGACGAGGTCGGGGTTCATGATGTCGATGTCGGCGCCGGCCTGGATCTGCCCGGCGGTGACCTCGCCGGGTCCGGTGGCCGTGAGCACCATGCGCTTCGGGCCTTCGGCGTGCATACGCAACGCGAGCTGCTTGATGTTCAGCACGATGTCCGTCACGTCCTCGCGGACGCCGGGGATGGAGCTGAACTCATGCAGCACGCCGTCAATCTGCACGGCGGTGACGGCGGCGCCCTGCAGCGAGGACAGCAGGATGCGGCGGATGGCGTTGCCGAGGGTCATGCCGAAGCCGCGCTCCAGCGGCTCGGCGACGACGGTTGCAGTGCGGTGCGGGTCGGAGCCGGACTCGACGTCGAGTTTCTCCGGCTTGATCAGCGATTGCCAGTTCCTCTGGAGGACCATGGACCATCTCCAAGCAATATGAGCGGCGCCACCCCAGGTGGTGCCGTAATGAGGCACCACCGAGGTAGTGCCGTATCGTTAGGCGGCAGGACGGATCAGACGCGGCGGCGCTTGCGCGGGCGGCAGCCGTTATGCGGGATCGGCGTCATGTCGCGGATCGCGGTGATGGCGAAGCCGACGGCCTGCAGGGCGCGCAACGCGCTCTCGCGGCCGGAGCCGGGGCCGCTCACCTCGATCTCGAGGGTCTCCATGCCATGCTCGCGCGCCTTGCGGCCGGCGTCCTCGGCGGCGACCTGCGCGGCGTAGGGCGTGCTCTTGCGGCTGCCCTTGAAGCCCTGCATGCCCGAGGACGACCAGGCGATGGTGTTGCCCTGCGCGTCGGTAATGGTGATCATGGTGTTATTGAACGTCGCGGCGACGTGGGCCACGCCGGCGATGATGTTCTTGCGCTCCTTCTTGCGGGGGCGCGTCGAGGCGGCGGGCTTCGCCATGAGGTGATCCTATCTATTGCAGGGCGTGGGACGGCGCGGCGGGAAGGGCTACTTCGTCACCTTCTTCTTGCCGGCGATCGCGACCGCCTTGCCCTTGCGCGTGCGGGCGTTCGTGTGGGTGCGCTGGCCGCGCACGGGCAGGCCGCGGCGATGGCGCAGGCCGCGGTAGCAGCCCAGGTCCATCAGCCGCTTGATGTTCATCGCGACCTCGCGCCGAAGGTCGCCCTCGACCCGGTAGTCGCGGTCCACCAGCTCGCGGATGCGCAGCACCTCCTCGTCGGAGAGCTGGTTTACGCGGCGGTCGTCGGGGATGCCGAGCTTGGTGCAGATGTCCTGCGCGTTGGACGGACCGATGCCGTAGATGTAGCGAAGGCTGATCAGCACCCGCTTGTTGGTCGGGATATTCACACCGGCAATTCGCGCCACGCTTGTCACTCCTGGTCTGCCGCACGCGCGAAGGCGCCGGCAACTCGAATAGGGTCCTGCTCGCCTGCGCGCTGGGACCCTGGAAATGGGTATCGGCACGCCCCAACGTCACCAGCGTGCAGGAGCGCAATATACGCAGCCGCCGCGCCAAGTCAACGTCAGCGCATCAAGTTGTCGTGACCCGCCTCGTAAGTACGGCCTCGATCGCCTCGGTCACGTCGTCGATGGGCGCCATGCCGTCCACCTGCGACAGCCGGCCGAGGGCCGCGTAGTGCGGCAGGATGGGCGCCGTCTGGGTATGGTAGGCTTTGAGGCGGGCGGCCACGGTGTCGCGCTGGTCGTCGGCCCGGCGGACGAACACATGGCTGCCGCAGACATCGCACGCGCCGGGCACGCGCGGCGGCTGGAAGGTGTCGTGATAGCCGGCGCCGCACTTGGCGCAGGTGAAGCGGCCGGCGATGCGGTCCACGAGGGCGTCGTCGTCCACCTTGAGCTCGATCACCGCGTCGATCTGCATCGCCATATCGGCGAGCATCCCGTCCAGCGCCTGGGCCTGGGGGACAGTGCGGGGAAAGCCGTCGAGGATGAAGCCGCTGGCGGAGTCGGGATGCTGGATGCGGTTGCGGAGCATGGCGACGATGACCTCGTCGGGCACCAGCCGGCCCGCCTCCATGATGGCCCGCGCGCGCTGGCCGATCTCGGAATTCGCGGCCACCTCGGCGCGCAGCATCTCCCCGGTGCTGATCTGCGCCACGCCGTAACGCTGCTCCAACCGCTTCGCCTGTGTCCCCTTGCCGGCGCCGGGCGGGCCGAGCAGGAGCAGGTTCATCGCGGCCGTCCCTTCACGCGCGACTTGCGGATCAGCCCCTCGTACTGGTGGGCGAGCAGGTGCGACTGGACCTGCGTGACGGTATCCATGGTGACCGACACGATGATGAGCAGGCTGGTGCCGCCGAAGTAGAACGGCACGCCGTAGCGGCTGATCAGGATCTCGGGCAGCAGGCAGACGATGCAGAGATAGACGGCGCCGACGGTGGTGAGCCGGGTCAGCACGGTGTCGAAGTACGCGGCCGTGTTGGCGCCGGGGCGGATGCCGGGCACGAAGCCGCCGTACTTCTTCAGGTTGTCGGCCGTCTCCTCCGGGTTGAACACCACGGCGGTGTAGAAGTACGAGAAGAAAATGATCATGGCGGCGTAGAGCGCCATGTAGGCCGGCTCGCCATGCGCGAGCTTCTGGCCGAACCAGCCGAGCCAGGAATCCGGCTGCGTGCTGGAGAAGCCGGCGATGGTCGCGGGGATCAGCAGGATCGAGCTGGCGAAGATGGGCGGGATCACGCCGGCGGTGTTCACCTTGAGCGGCATGTGCGTGGAGTCGCCGCCGAACATGCGCTGGCCGACCTGGCGCTTCGGATACTGGATCACGACCCGGCGCTGCGCGCGCTCCATGAACACCACGAAGGCGATCACCGCGACCGCGATCACGAGGAACGCCAGGATGAACACCGGCGACAGCGCGCCGGTGCGGCCCAGCTCCAGCAGGCTGGCGAGCGCGTGCGGCAGGTTGGCCACGATGCCGGCGAAGATGATCAGGCTGATGCCGTTGCCGACGCCGCGCGCCGTGATCTGCTCGCCGATCCACATCAGGAACATCGTGCCGCCGACCAGGGTGACCACACAGGACACGCGGAAGAACAGGCCGGGATCGATCACAGCGTTGCCGAACGAGCCGCGCATGCCCTCCAGCCCGATGGCGATGCCGTAGGACTGCACGAGTGCGATCAGCACCGTGAGGTAGCGCGTGTACTGGTTCAGCTTCTTGCGCCCGCTCTCGCCCTCCTTCTTGAGGGTCTCGAGCTGCGGCACGGCGGCCGTCATGAGCTGCACGATGATGCTGGCGCTGATGTAGGGCATGATGTTCAGCGCGAACACCGTCATGCGGCCCAGCGCGCCGCCGCTGAACATGTCGAACATGCCCAGGATGCCGCCGCCGTGCTGGGACAGCAGTTCGCCCATCACGGTTGCGTCCACGCCGGGCACGGGGATGTAGGTGCCGATCCGATAGACGATCAGCGCGCCCAGGGTGAACCAGATCCGCTTCTTGAGCTCGGTGGCCTTGCCCAGCACACCGAGGCTCAGGTTACTCGCAAGCTGCTCGGCCGCAGAGGCCATGCCCGGTTCCTCATCATGGCGGCGGCGCCTGCCGGGTCCTCCCCGTGTGGGGCTCCGGGGCGCCGCCCTCGTTCCCTAGAGCGGTTTCACCCAGGGTGAAACCACCCTAGCCTTTGTTTCACGCGGTTACTCGCCCTGACCGAACGCAAGAGCGCGTCCGGTCAGGGCGAAACCGCTTTAGTGTGCCGCCTCAGCCCGGGGCCGTGCAAGCACGGCCGGCGGGGTCATGCCGGCTCGGGCTCGCCGGCCCGGGGCGCGACCGTCGTCGTCACCGTTCCGCCTGCCGCCTGCACGGCTGCCACCGCGGCAGCCGAGGCACCCGACACGGTGATGGTCAGCGCCCGGGTGATCTCGCCGCGCGCGAGCAACCGCACGCCGGCGAGCTTGCCCGTGCGGACCAGGCCGGCGGCCCGCAGCGTCTCCTCGGTGATCGGCTGCCCGGCGTCCAGCTTGCCGCCGGCGACCGCGGCCTCGATCGAGCCCAGGTTGATCGGCGCGTATTCCTTGCGGAACAGGTTGTGGAACCCCCGCTTTGGCAGGCGCCGGTAGATCGGCAGCTGGCCGCCCTCGAACCCGTTCAGCGACACGCCTTCGCGCGCCTTCTGGCCCTTGACGCCCATGCCCGAGGTCTTGCCCTTGCCTGAGCCGATGCCGCGGCCGAGCCGCTTCGACTTGGGGCGGGAACCCAGGTTGTCCCGCAGTTCGTTCAGCTTCACGACGGCTCCTCCACACGCACCAAGTGCGCCACCTTGCGGATCATGCCGCGCACCGCGGGCGTGTCCTCAAGCTCGCGCGTGCGGCGCAGCTTGTTCAGCCCGAGCCCGATCAGGGTCTCGATCTGGCCGGGCTTGCGCCCCAGGCCGCTCGCGACCTGGGTGACGTGCACCCGCTTGCTCTCTGGCTTACCGTCAGGCATCGGCGCCGTCCATGACCGGCGCGCCCTCGCGCTTGCCGAGGATGTCGGCGACTTTCTTGCCGCGGCGGTTCGCCACCGAGCGAGGGCTGGCGGCCGCCTGCAGGGCGGCGAAGGTCGCCTTGACCATGTTGTGCGGGTTGCGGCTGCCGAGCGACTTCGCCACCACGTCGGCGATGCCCAGCGTCTCGAACACCGCGCGCATCGGGCCGCCGGCGATGATGCCGGTGCCCGCCTCGGCCGAGCGCAAGATCACATGCCCGGCGCCGAAGATGCCGTGCACGTCGTGGTGCAGGGTGCGGCCCTCCTTCATGGGCACGCGGATCAGCGCCCGCTTGGCGCGCTCCGTCGCCTTGCGGATCGCCTCCGGCACCTCGCGCGCCTTGCCTGCGCCGTAGCCGACCCGGCCCTTCTGGTCGCCAACCACCACCAGGGCCGCGAACGCGAAGCGCCGCCCGCCCTTCACCACTTTCGCCACGCGGTTGATCGTGACGAGCTTGTCCATCAGGTCGTCGCCGTCGCGGTCGCGCTCGCGGCCGCCGCGCCCGCCGTCCCTGGCTTCACGTGCCATCTAAACTATCCCCTCAGAACGCCAGGCCGCCCTCGCGGGCAGCCTCGGCCAGCGCCTTGACGCGGCCGTGATACAAGTAGGCGCCGCGGTCGAACACGACCTTGGTCACCCCAGCCGCCACCGCACGCTCGGCCACCAGCTTGCCGACCGCCGCCGCAGCGTCCTTGTCCGCGCCGGTCGGGAGCTGCTCGCGCAGGCTCTTGTCCAGGCTGGACGCGGCCGCCAAGGTGCGGCCCGCCTCGTCGTCGATCACCTGGGCGTAGATGTGCTTGCCCGAGCGGAACACCGACAGGCGCGGGCGCCCGACCGACTTCTGCCGCAGCTGGAACCGCAGGCGTTCGCGCCGCCGGTCCCGGAGATCCTGTTGAGCGCCCATTACTTCTTCTTGCCTTCCTTGCGCCGGATGGTCTCCGTGTCGTACTTGACGCCCTTGCCCTTGTAGGGCTCGGGCGGCCGGTAGCTGCGGATCTCGGCCGCGACCTGGCCGACCTGGCGCTTATCCACGCCCGACACGGTGATCGCGGTCGGGCGCGGGGTGGTGATCGTGATGCCTTCCGGCACGGGATAGACCACGTCGTGGGAGAAGCCGAGATTGACCACCAGGTTCTTGCCCTGCACCGAGGCGCGGAAGCCGGTGCCGGTGATCTCCATCGTCTTGCTGAAGCCGGCGGACACGCCCTTGACCATGCTGGCCACCAGAGCGCGCGTCGTGCCCCACATCATGCGGGCCTGCGGCGCGTTGCCGCGCGGCGCCACGGTGACGCGGCCGTCCTCGGACGTGACATCGACATGGTCGGTCAGGTCGAGCTTCAGCTCGCCCAGTTTACCCTTGGCGACGATCTGCCGCCCGACGACGGCCACCTGGACGCCGGCTGGGACCTCGACGGGGTATTTGCCTACGCGAGACATGCTGTTCCCCCCTTAGAACACACGGAAGAGCACTTCGCCGCCGACATTGGCAGCGCGCGCCTCGGCATCGCTCAGCACGCCGCGCGGCGTGGACAGGATGGAGACGCCCAGCCCGGCATAGACGCGCGGCAGCTCCTTGATCCCGGAATACACCCGGCGGCCCGGCTTGGACACGCGGGTGATCTCCTTGATGACCGGCTCGCCCTCGTTGTATTTCAGCTCGATGCGGAGCTGGGCGATGCCGGGCCGCAGTTCCTCGGCCGTGTAGCCGCGGATGAAGCCCTCGCGCTTGAGCGCCTCTAGCACGTTGGCGCGCAGCTTGGACGCGGGCGCCACGCAGCCGGCATGTCGGCTGCGCTGGGCGTTGCGGATGCGGGTGATCATGTCACCGAGCGGATCGGACATGGACATGGGTCGCGCTCCTTACCAGCTCGCCTTGACCATGCCGGGGATCTGCCCCGAGCTGGCCAGCGCACGCAGCATGTTTCGCGATAGCTTGAACTTGCGGTAGTTGCCCCGGCTGCGCCCCGTGAGCGCGCAGCGCAGCCGCACCCGCACGGCAGCGCCGTTGCGCGGCAGCTCAGCCAGCTTCAGCGACGCGTCGAACCGCTCCTCGACCGGCGTCGTCCGATCCATGATGCGCGACTTGAGCTCCGCCCGCTTGCCCTTGTCGCGCGCCGCCATCCGAATTCGCTTCTGGTTGCGGTTGACCGATGATGTCTTGGCCATGTGGTCCACTCCTCGGAACCTGCTGCGGGGCGAGCGTGCCTCCGCGAGCGGTTTTCCAGCCTCGTTGATAGTGTTACGCGGCGAACGGTATATCGAATGCCTTCAGCAGCGCCTTGGCCTCGGCGTCGGTCTTGGCCGTGGTCACGAACACGATGTCCATGCCGCGGACATCCTCCACCTTGTCGTAGACGATCTCCGGGAAGATGATCTGCTCCTTCAGGCCCATGGCGAAGTTGCCGCGGCCGTCGAAGCCCTTGCCGGTGATACCGCGGAAGTCGCGCACGCGCGGCAGCGCGATCGTCACCAGGCGGTCCAGGAACTCGTACATGCGCGACTTGCGCAGCGTGACCTTGCAGCCGATCGGCAGGCCCTTGCGGATCTTGAACCCGGCGATCGCCTTCTTGGCCACCGTCTTGACCGGGCGCTGCCCGGCGATCAGCGTCAGCTCGGCCACCGCCGCGTCGAGCTTCTTCTGGTCGCCGGCGGCCTCGCCCACGCCCATGTTCAGCACGATCTTCTCCAGCTTCGGCACCTGCATCGGGTTGCCGTAGCCGAACTCCTCGCGCAACTTCGCCCGGATTTCGGACAGGTAGCGCTCCTGCATGCGCGGAATTTCCCGCACGGCCGGCATCTCCCCCGCTGCAGACATATCGGTGTCGCTCATGTTCTCAGCCCTCGATCACGTCGCCGCTGCCCCGGGCGACGCGCACCTTGCGGCCGTCGTCGAGCACCCGGAACCCGACGCGGGTCGGCTTGTCGGTCTTGGGGTCCACCAGCATCAGGTTGGACAGGTGGATGGTCGCCTCGCGCTCGACGATGCCGCCGGGCTGCCCCATGCCGCGCGGCTTGGTGTGGTGCTTGGCGACGTTCACGCCCTGCACCACCGCCCGCCCCTCGGCCGGCTGCACGGACAACACCTCACCGCGCTTGCCCTTGTCGGCGCCGGTCGTGACTACGACGCGGTCGCCCTTGCGGATGCGCGCGGCCATCAGATCACCTCCGGCGCGAGCGAGATGATCTTCATGAACTTCTTGCCGCGCAGCTCGCGCACCACGGGTCCGAAGATGCGGGTGCCGATCGGCTCCTGCTGCTTGTTGATCAGCACGGCGGCGTTGCGGTCGAAGCGGATCGCGCTGCCGTCCGGCCGGCGCACGGGGAACGCCGTGCGCACGATCACCGCCTGGTGCACGTCGCCCTTCGTCACCTTGCCGCGCGGGATCGCCTCCTTGATGGAGACGACGATCACGTCGCCGACCGAGGCGGTGCGCCGCTTCGAGCCGCCGAGCACCTTGATGCACTGCACGCGGCGCGCGCCGGAGTTGTCGGCGACGTCGAGGTTGGATTCAACCTGGATCATGCCCCTGCCCCTTCGGCCTGGGCCTGCACCATGGTCGCTGCCGGAGCGGCGGCAGTCTCAGCCGGGGGCGCGAAGCCCTCGGGCCGCGCCACCGGCTCGCCGTTGCGCTCGACCAGCATCCAGGTCTTGCGCTTGCTGATCGGCCGGCACTCCTCGATGCGCACGGTGTCGCCCACCTGGCACTGGTTCGTGTCGTCATGCGCCGCGTATTTCTTCGAGCGGCGGATGAATTTCTTGTACAACGGATGAATGACGCGACGATCGACCAGGACCATGATGGTCTTGTCCATCTTGTCGCTCGTCACTCGTCCGGTCAGGACGCGCCTCGGCATCGCCCTACTCCTCTCAACTTTTGGGGGCGGAGCGCTTCTGCTCCGCCACGATCGTCTTCACCCGGGCGATGTCGCGGCGGACCTGCCGCACGCGGCCGACACCCTCGGTCTGCCCGGTCGCCCGCTGGAAACGCAGGTTGAACTGTTCCTTGCGCAGATCCAGCAGCATTGCGCCCCGCTCGTCCACGCTCTTGGCGCGCACGTCCTCCGCCTTGGTCGCCTTCGCCATGGCTCAGGCCTCCCCGATGCGCGCGATGAACTTGGTCCTGATCGGCAGCTTGGCGGCGCCCAGGGTCAGCGCCTCGCGCGCCAGCTCCGGCGCCACGCCGTCGATCTCGAACATGATGCGGCCCGGCTTGACCCGGCACACCCAGAACTCAGGGCTGCCCTTGCCCGAGCCCATCCGCACCTCGGCCGGCTTCTGCGACACCGGCACGTCCGGGAAGATGCGTATCCACACGCGGCCGGCGCGCTTCATCGAGCGCGTGATGGCGCGGCGCGCGGCCTCGATCTGCCGCGCGGTGATCCGCTCGGGCTCCAGCGCCTTCAGGCCGAACGCGCCGAAGTTCAGCGCGGTGCCACCCTTCGCGTCGCCGTGGATGCGGCCCTTGTGGGCCTTGCGGTACTTCGTCCGCTTGGGAGAGAGCATGGTCCTGTCCTCTTAACGCTGCGGCGCCTGCTCGGCGGCGCGACGGTCCTGCGCGAGCGGGTCGTGGGCGAGGATCTCGCCCTTGAAGATCCAGACCTTCACGCCGCACGTGCCGTAGGTGGTCTTGGCGGTCGCGGTGCCGAAGTCGATGTCGGCGCGCAGCGTGTGCAGCGGCACCCGGCCCTCGCGATACCACTCGGTCCGCGCGATCTCGGCGCCGCCGAGGCGGCCGCCGCAGTTGATGCGGATGCCCTGCGCGCCCAGGCGCATCGCCGACTGCACCGCGCGCTTCATCGCCCGGCGGAACGCGACCCGGCGCTCCAACTGCTGCGCGATGTTCTCGGCGACCAAGGTCGCGTCGATCTCGGGCTTGCGGATCTCGACGATGTTGAGCGTGACCTCGGACTTGGCCATGCGCGCCAGGTCCTTGCGCAGGACCTCGATGTCCTGGCCCTTCTTGCCGATGACGACGCCGGGCCGGGCCGCGTAGATGGTGACGCGCGGCTTCTTGGCCGGGCGCTCGATCACCACGCGGGACACGCCGGCGCCGGACAGCTTGCCGCGCAGGTGGGTGCGCAGCTTGAGGTCCTCGATCAGCAGGCGCGAGTAGTCGCCGCCCGCGTACCAGCGGCTGTCCCAGGTGCGGTTGATGCCGAGCCGCAGCCCGATCGGATTGACTTTATGACCCATGCTACGCGGCCTCCCGCTCTGTCGCCACGGGAAGCTGTTCCCGCTCGGCGACGACGATCTTCAAGTGGCTGAACCACTTCTCGATGCGCGACGACCGGCCGCGGCCACGCGCCATGAACCGCTTCATGACGATCGACTTGCCCACTTCGGCGCGGGACACCATGAGACGGTCCACGTCGAGCTGATGGTTGTTCTCCGCGTTGGCGATCGCGCTCTCCAGCGTCTTGCGGACCTGGTGGGCGATGCGCCGCTTGCTGAACGTGAGCGTCGCCACGGCCTGGCTCACCGGCTGGTTGCGGATCAGCCCCGCGACCAGGTTCAGCTTGCGCGGGCTGACGCGCAGGTTGCGCAGGATGGCCTCGGCCTCGGTCTCGGCCAGCGCGCGCGGATGCTTCGGCTTGCTCATCGCTCTAACCCCGCCTCGCCTTCTTGTCCGACGTGTGCCCGGTGAAGGTCCGCGTCGGCGAGAACTCGCCGAACTTGTGGCCCACCATGTTCTCGTTGACGACCACGGGCAGGAACTTGTGCCCGTTATAGACGCCGAACGTCAGGCCGACGAATTGCGGCAGGATCGTCGAGCGGCGCGACCAGATCTTGATGATCTCGTTGCGGCCGGAGCCGCGGGCGGCCTGCGCCTTGCCCAGCAGGTATCCGTCGACGAACGGACCCTTCCATACGGAGCGAGCCATCTCAGTGCTTCCCCTTCGGACGGCGACGGATGATGAGGCTGTCCGTGCGCTTGTTGCCGCGTGTCTTGTAGCCCTTGGTCGGCTTGCCCCACGGCGTGACCGGGTGCCGGCCGCCCGAGGTGCGGCCCTCGCCGCCGCCATGCGGATGGTCCACCGGGTTCATCACCACGCCGCGGTTATGCGGCCGGCGGCCGAGCCAACGGTTGCGCCCGGCCTTGCCGAGGCTCTGGTTCTGGTTGTCCGGGTTGGACACCGCGCCCACCGTCGCCATGCACTCCGAGCGCACGACGCGCAGCTCGCCCGACTGCAGCTTGATCTGCGCGTAGCCGGCGTCCTTGCCGACGAGCTGGGCGTAGCAGCCCGCCGCCCGCGCCATCTTGCCGCCGGCGCCCTGCTTGAGCTCGACGTTGTGGATGATCGTGCCCACGGGGATCGCCGACATCGGCATGGCATTGCCGGGCTTGATGTCCACCCGTGCGCCCGCCACCACCCGATCGCCCGCGCGCAGCCGCTGCGGAGCGATGATGTAGGACAGCTCGCCGTCGTCATATCTGATGAGCGCGATGAACGCCGACCGGTTCGGGTCGTATTCCAGGCGCTCGACCACGGCCGAGACGTCGAACTTGCGCCGCTTGAAATCGACGTAGCGATAGGTCTGCTTGTGCCCGCCGCCGCGGAAGAACGAGGTGGTGCGGCCGTGGTTGTTGCGGCCGCCCGACTTGCTCTTGCCCTCGGTCAGCGTCTTGACCGGCTTGCCCTTCCACAGCTCGCTGCGGTCGATCAGAACCGTGCCGCGCAGGCTCGCCGTGACGGGGTTGAATTGCCTCAGTGCCATAGCCCCGTTCCCTCAGCTCAGACCGGTGGAGAAGTCGATCGACTGCCCCTCGGCCAGGAGCACGTATGCCTTCTTGACGTCCGAGCGCTGGCCGGGCCGGCCCTTGAAGCGCTTGGCCTTGCCCTTCTGCACCAGCGTGTTCACGTGGCGCACCTTGACGCCGAACAGCCCCTCGACCGCCGCCTTGATCTCGGGCTTCGTGGAGTTGATCGCGACGCGGAACACGACCTGGTTCTTGTCGCCCAGCATCGTCGCCTTCTCGGTGATCACCGGGCTGCGCACGACCTCGTACATCGACTCGCGCGACATGGTGGCGGCGCGCTTGCGAGCCGCTAATACCTGACCGACGCTCATGCCAGCCGCTCCTTCAATCCCTCGATGCCGGCGGATGTCAGCACCAGCACGTCGTGCCTGATGATGTCATAGACGTTGGCGCCCACCGTCGGCAGCACGTCCACGCCGATGATATTGCGGCTCGCGCGGAGGAACATCTCGTCCACCGAGCGGTCCACCACCAGCGCGGACTTCCAGCCGAACGCGCGCAGCTTCGCCTGCAGGTCCTTCGTCTTGCCCGTGCCGCCGGCGACGCCATCGACGACGACCAGCTTGCCCTCGGCGGCCTTCTGCGACAGCGCGCTGATCAGGCCGAGGCGGCGCACCTTCTTGGGCAGGTCGTAGCCATGGTCGCGGACCACCGGGCCGTGCACGACGCCGCCGGTGCGGAACTGCGGCGCGCGCAGGCTGCCCTGGCGGGCGTTGCCGGTGCCCTTCTGCTTGTAGGGCTTCTTGGTCGTGCCGGAGACCTCGCCCATGCCCTTGACCTTGTGGTTGCCGGACCGGCGCTTCGCCAACTGCCAATGCACGACGCGGGCGATGATGTCCTTGCGGGGTGTGGCCGCGAACAGCTCGTCCGGCAGCTCGGCCGTGCCGGCGCCGGCGTTGTCCAGCGTCTTGATCTCGATCTGCATGTCAGGCCTCCCCAGGAGCGTCAGCAGGGGCGGCGGCGGGTGCGCCAGGCAATACGGCGGTGGTCGCGAGCCCGGCCGGGAACGGCGCGTCGGCGTGCCGCGCCCGCTTGATCGCGTCGCGGATCAGGATGAACTCGCCCTTCGAGCCCGGCACCGCGCCGCGCACCATCAGCAGGCCGCGCTCGGCATCGACGCCGGCGATCTCGACGTTCAGGGTCGTGACGCGCTCGACGCCGAGATGGCCCGCCATCTTCTTGCCGGCGAAGGTCTTGCCCGGGTCCTGCCGGTTGCCGGTCGAGCCGTGGCTGCGGTGGCTGACCGACACGCCGTGGCTCGCCTCCAGGCCGCGGAAGTTCCAGCGCTTCATGCCGCCGGCGAAGCCCTTGCCCTTGGTCGTGCCACAGACGTCCACCTTCTGGCCGACGACGAAGTGCGCCGCGCTCAGCGTGGCGCCGGGCTCCAGCATCGCCTCGGCCGAGACGCGGAACTCGCGCAGGCGCTGCTTCGGCTCCACCTTCACCCGGGCGTAGTGGCCCTTGTTCGGCTGGCTGACGTTCTTGACCTTGGCCTTGCCCCAGCCGAGCTGCACGGCGGTGTAGCCGTCCCGCTCGACGGTGCGGGCGTCCACCACCTGGACCTGGTCCACGTGCAGGACGGTGACCGGCACGTGGGTGCCGTCATCGCGGAAGATCCGGGTCATGCCCAGCTTCTTCGCGATCAGCCCGGTGCGCAGCGGCTGCGCCAGGGGCTGCAAGTTTGCCTGTGCCATCGACCGCGCCCTACAGCTTGATCTCGACGTCCACGCCGGAGGCGAGGTCGAGCTTCATCAGCGCGTCCACCGTCTGCGGCGTGGGCTCCACGATGTCGAGCAGCCGGCGATGCGTGCGGATCTCGAACTGCTCGCGGCTCTTCTTGTCCACGTGCGGCGAGCGGTTCACGGTGAACCGCTCGATATGCGTCGGCAGCGGGATCGGCCCGCGAACCCGTGCGCCCGTACGCTTCGCCGTGTTCACGATCTCCCGGGTGCTGTTGTCCAGCACCCGGTGATCGTACGCCTTCAGGCGAATGCGTATGTTCTGGTTATCCATCACTCTCAATCCAGGTTCGCGGCGCCGCGTAAGGCTTATTGCGTGATGCTGGCGACGACGCCGGCGCCCACGGTGCGGCCGCCCTCGCGGATGGCGAAGCGCAGGCCGTCATCCATGGCGATCGGCGCGATCAGCGTCACGGCCATCGACACGTTGTCGCCGGGCATCACCATCTCGGTGCCGGCCGGCAGCTCGACCACGCCCGTCACGTCGGTGGTGCGGAAGTAGAACTGCGGGCGATAATTGGTGAAGAATGGCGTGTGACGGCC
>JBBSIT010000042.1:0-13505 GCA_038231995.1 Acetobacterales bacterium
ACCGTAGCTTTGCCAGCCTGCGACCTGAGAT
This sequence comes from Acetobacterales bacterium, assembly GCA_038231995.1. Taxonomy (GTDB): domain Bacteria; phylum Pseudomonadota; class Alphaproteobacteria; order Acetobacterales; family Acetobacteraceae; genus JBBSIT01. The sequence goes on from JBBSIT010000042.1 coordinate 32, forward strand.
GGCTACTCCAGCGGGCGTCCCTGGCAGGCCAGGGGCAACCATGGGTCTCAAACTGGACGTGGTTTAGTTGCCGAGGCCGAAGGGATTGCGGGCGGGTCCTGACGGAGGTGCCGTTCCCGGCGTGGGCGGAGCCGTGCCGGGCGGGGGTATCAGCACCGGCGGGCGGGCGAGTTGTTGGCGCAGCCCCAGGGGCAACTCGGTTGTCGCGTTAGGCGGAGGTGGGGGCAACGGCAGAGGATTCGAGGGAACAGCTTCGATTGCGCCGACGCGGGGTGGAGCGGCCGCGTTCAGGATACCGAAGGCGCAGCCGCCGCCGATGAGCATCAGTCCGAAGAGGGTGAGGAGGACGGGGCGGCGAAGCGGAGCGGCCTGCGTGGCCTGCGTGGCCTGCGCGCCAGGCGCGGACGCCTGGCCGAGGTGGATGTGGACTTGCACGGGGCCGGGCAGGTGCAGCTGCGTCGCGCCGTTCTGCGCGGCGCCGTCCAGCGCGGACTCGGCTGCCGCTGCCGCGGTGCCGCCTGGCAGGATGCTGAGGTGGGGCGTGCTCATGCTTGGCTCCTGGATGCCGGAGGGGGTCAAGCCCGGAGTGCCGCTGCACCGGCCGCGGCGTATGAGTAGGTCAGATCGAACAGCGTGTAGGCATGGATCTCGCAGGGCTTGTCCGACCTCTGTCGTTCGGGAGGCAAGTCGGTGTCGTAGCCGGGTAGTTCGCCGAGGTAGGCTACCAGCGGGCGGACCAGCTCTGGCGGAATGTCCTCGACCGGCACCTCGCTGACCACGTTGGCGGCGGGATCGCGGACCAGGAACACCCCGCGCGTTGCGAGTGCGCAGATGCTTCGCAGCTGGAACGCGAACAGGCTCTGCTGAAGGTCGATCGGGGTGGCCGTGTGATCGCGCACCCACACCAGCACCGGGGCCATCGCACCGACGAGCGCCACGGCCCGGGCGCGGAACACGCCGTTGCTGAGGGGTGACAGCGCTCCCATCTGGCCGACCAGCAAGTCGCGGATCGTGTCGGCATCGCCGATCGCGAAGGGGTCAGACTGCTTCGGGGGCGTGCTGGTCATGGTTGCTCCTGGGGTTTGGTAACGACAGCAGCATCGCCGGAAGCGGCGCGAACGGCGCGTGCCGCGCGGTCGATCGAGGGCACGAGCAACGGCCCGCCCGCGACGCATTCCGCCGCCCAGTGGTCGCGCGCGCCGACGGCCTCGACGAGCGGGTTCGGGTGCGGATGCCGCTCCAGCCCCTCGGCGGGGAAGCCGAGCGAGTGCAGCGCGTACCAGAGCCCGCGATCGACCAGCTTGAGGCCGTTGAACTGCGCCGGCGCCAGCGAGCCGGCCCGCCGCCGCGCTTCCGTGAGCAGGCTCATCAGCACGGTCGCCGTGTAGCCGTGATGGGCCGCGATCGCCTTGGCGGTGCCGGCCACCTCCGGATCGCGCAGCATCCGATCGGCCACGGCGACGACCTCGGCCGGCAGCGTGAGGGGATGCTCCGGTCCGGCCGGCCCTTCCCCGGGCTCAGGCGTCGAGAGCGCCTCGGCCATGTCGCCCAGGAGTGCGAGAGCGTCCTGACGACGCTGGACGAGGTGCAGCGCGAAGGCTGCGCAGAGCACGCGCACAGGGGGTGCTGCCAGCCCCACCCCCTGCCACAGCGGCCCGAGCTGGCGGGCCAACTCGCCGCGCGCGGCCGCGTCGTCGTAGCCGCCGTCCGCGAGGGTGGCATAGCGCTCGATCCACTCGCCCGGATGCAGCGACGGGTCCGCGGGCCGGGGCGCGCCGGGCCGGGGCGGCACGAGGCCGAGCTTGCGCTCAACGAAGGCGGCCGAGGTGCGGAACGTGCGGGCCTGCTCCCGCATCAGCCCGTCGAGGTCCAGCTTGCGGGTGAAGCGATTGGGTGCGGCCCGAAAGAAGCACAGCAGCCCGAGGCCGGCGAGAAACAGGGCGGCGGGCACCCGGAAGAAGCTGCCGATGTGGGTGCTGACGGCCAGGATCGTGGCCGGCGTGATGCGCCGCATGTCGGCCGAAAGGAGGTCGGCGTCGAGCGCGTCGTACTCGTGGGTGAACAGCTGGATGACCTGGACGTGCCAGTGCGCCACCCGCGCGAAGGCGGCGCTGATCTCGGTGTGGTAGCTGCCCCACGCCAGCCAGCCGAGGAACGCGGTCCCGAACACGATGATGGCCAGGCTGATCGGGGTGGTGTCGTCGTTCGACGGCCAGGCCGGGCGGGACTGGGGGGACGGGGACATCGGCTACTCCCGTGCCGCGTCCGGGCGGGCGGCCGCCTTCCGGGCCTGGCTCTGCAGGCGAAGGCTGGCGTCCAGCACCTTGCGCAGGTAGCGATCGCTGTAGGCGGTGGTGTGCGAGTGATAGAGACCGACGCCGCGCCAGAAGTCGCCGCGCGCCTCGTCGAGCGCCTGGCGCAGGATCCACGCCCCGCCTTCCAGGTTGGCGCACAGGCTGTCGCGCAGGGCAGCAAAGGCTGCAGCCGGCGTGGTGCGCCAGCGTGCTGCGAGTTTCGGCACCCAGATCGTGTTCACCTGCATCGGTCCGATGTCCACGGTGTCGTTCGTGTTCTGGCTGACGCGGCCGAGCGTGCCGCCCTCCACCTTGAGCAGGATGACGAGCATCGCGGGGGGCAGGCCGTGCGCGTCGGCGGCAACGAGCAGGCACGCGCGCATTCGGATCTCGGCCGGGGATGGGGATGGCGTGTCGGCGGCGCGAGCCGACGTGTGCAGCAGCATCGCGGCCACACCGGCGAGGAGCAGGGGGCGGATCATGGGTTGGCCTCGGATTGGGAGACGGGGATCGCCGCCACGGCGCGCCCTGAAAGGGTCCGGTCAGCGCGATCCAGCGTGGCCTTCCACACGGCGCCGAACAGGTCGTGGACGGGCAACTGATCGTTCCGGGCGACCTGGGCCGTCGCCTCCATCGTGCTCAGCAGCACGGCGGAGAAGCTGCCGGAACCGATGCTGTCCAGCCGGTAACCGAGCAGCGCGCCGGGGTCGCGACGGACGGCGAGGGCGAACCCCTTGCCGGTCGCCTCACGCCACACCGCCTCGCCGGCGACGAGGAACACCGGCAGCAGCCCATTCGGGTCGCCTGCGATCTCGATTGGCACTGGCAGCCATTCGCCCGTGGCGCGGTCGCGTAGCACGAGAGGGATGCCTGCCTCTGTGAGCCAGGCTTGCAGGGCGCTGCTGACGGCAGCGAGGCTCACGGTCCCGGGGGCGACGCTCACGCCAACCTCCGGCGGCGCCAAGCGGGGACGGCGGGTCGCGTCCGGCCCACGAGCCAGCGGCGGACCATGCGGATCACTGCAGGCACAGTCAGGCCGAACCAGGAGATCATCCCGAAGAACGCCGTGCCCACCACGGCGACGTAGAGGGTGGGCCAGCTCCAGTAGACCACGACCGCCAGCAGCGGGATGCAGGCGCGGGCGTCGAGGATCAGGAGTTGCACCGGCTTGGCCGTGTAGCGCCACATCTCAGGCGACCTCCCTCAGTTCGCGGGCAGCGGTCTGCTCGGTGATGCGTCCCTCCTCGAGTGCCGCCCGGATGGCGCCCGCGAAGGACTGCCCCTGTTCCTCGGTGGCACGCCGGGTGAGCATCACCCACTCGTCGGGATGGGCCTGCAGGAAACGGGCGCGCAGGGGCGCGTCGAACACGACGAACTCGCGAATGGCGGTGCGCCTGCCGTCGGTGGATGGCACCAGGCGCTGGTTGACCACGAGACGCATCGCCTGGGCCACGGCGGAGACCAGGTTGCGGCGCTCGGCCTCCGGCAGCAGGCTCTCGATGCGCTGCATGGTGAGTCCGGAGTCGTTGGCGTGGATGGTCGTGGTCAGCAGCGATCCGGTCATCGCTGCGTTGACCGCGGCCACCATGGTCGGGCTGTCCCGGCACTCGCCGACGATGAGGTCGGTCGCCTCCCGGCGCATGCAGCCGCGGATGAACGCCTCGAAGCTGGGCAGGTCGCGCGGGATCTCGGTCTGGTTGATGGTCGAGGAAGGATAGCGTCGGCGCTCCAGGAGGAACTCGACCGGGGCAGACGCCTCGGCGATGTTGCAATGGCTGTCCGGGTCCTCGAGCTTCGCAACCGTCAGGCCGGCGATGAGCGTGCTCTTGCCCGACCCGGTGCTGCCGCTCACGATCACGATGCCGTCGCGCGGGCGGCAGGCGTCCAGGATGGCCGGCTCGACGCCTTGCGCCGTGAGTGATGCCGGCATGTCCGCGATGGGGCGCAGCACGATGTTGGCGCCGCTGTGCCGGCTGGTCCGGGTCGGTGTCGCGTTCAGGCGGAAGCGCAGCCGCGTGGTGCGGTCCACCGGGATCTCGTAGGCGACGTCGAAGTCCGAGCCGCCCTGCAGGCGCGCCACGCCGTCCGAGCCGTAGAGATGGTTGGCGATGGCGCCGATCTCCGTCTCGTCTACCGCCTCGCGCGTGGCGCGCCGGTTGCGGCCGTGCACGCGGACCCACACGGGATGCCCGGTCTGGAAGGCGACGCGGGACGCCTCGATCCCGAAGGCCCAGCGCAGCAGGGAGTTGAGCCCCGGTGCCGACTTGCGTGCCTCCGCCACCCAGGGCAGGCCCTCCTCCGGCCAGCCTTCCTGCCTGGACGGCAGGGCGTCGTCGGGGAAAGGCGGGAGGGGGCCGAGGCTGTCCAGCACGGGGCAGCGCCTCTACCGCGCGCAGGCGCCGGTCGGCGTCCAGCGGCGTGAATTGGCCTGCAGGCCGGGCTGGTCGGTGATGCGGATGGTGGTGTCGCCCACGCGCATCTGGTCGCGACCGCCCTCGACGCGGCGGTTCTGGAACGCGACCCGCGGCTGCTCGACGAGGCCCGCGCGCAGCAGCACGCGATAGCGGGCCATGCCCACGATGTCGCGCTGCAGCCGGCCGAGGTCGGACAGGAAGATGTCGACCGCCTGCTTCTCGCCATCGGCCCAGCCCTCGGCGACGAACTTGTTCCAGTAGGCGACCTCGGCCTTGGTCCGCGGCAGGGCCGCATCCGCCGGACGCGGCGGCCGGCCCCAGTTGCGCACGAGGTAGGAGCGCCAGTTGGGCGGCGCGGAGGTGAGCTCCGCCGCACGGGTGATCTGGTAGATGCACGACGTCTCCCGCGCGACCTGGCCGCCGTCGCCCAGCGCGAAGGCCATCTGCGCCTCGGTGACGATCGGCGGCTTCAGCAGGGTCTGGCCCGTGCCGGTCGGCAGCACGAGCGGGCGGAAGTCGTAGGCGCCATCCAGCTGCGGCTCGTAGCGGCGCAGCATCTCGTTGATCGCGAACGAGCGGCCGGCCAGGCCCCCCTGCGCGCCGTACTGCGTTCCGGACTGGCGCAGCGTCTCGGCACGGCCGGCCTCCAGCCCGCTCTCCGGCTCGTCGCCGGGCCGGGTGGCCTGCAGCGCCTCCGGGGACGGGGGACGCTCGCCGCCGACGATCACAGGCAGCTCGAGGGCACCGGTCACGGGCTGGTTGAGCGGGTTGCCGAGCGCGCGGGCAGCCTGGTCGTACTGCGCGGGCGACGGCAGGGGCGGGAAGGGAGCCTCGGTCAATGTGCCGGCGGCACGGCTCGCGGGCGCGGCCACGACGCCGGTCAGCACGGTCGCGGCAGCGAGAAGGGTGGGCAGCGACAGCCGGGCAGGGCGGGGGTGGCGTAGGTCAGCCATAGCGGTACACCTCGATCCTACGGGTGGCGGGATTGACGACGAGCACCGCGCGGCCGCGCGCCTGCTCGCTGAGCAGCTGTGCCACCTCAGCTGCCGTCGTGTTCGCCACGTTGATCGAGACCTCGATCGACGCCTTGCCGGCCGGCACGGGCGCGCCCAGGGCGTCGCCGCTGCCGAAGCCGTAACCGATCCGGTCCGCGAGCGCCTTTGCCGCCTCGTCGAGCGTGCCGGTCCAGGCAAAGGCGATGGGCCGGAGCAGCTCGGGAGGCAGGGCGAACGGCGCACCCGGTGGCTGGGTGAAACCCGGCACTGGCAGGACGCTCAGACACCCGAGCACCGCGGCGGCGAGCAGGATGCGGTGGCTACGCACGGTAGAGCACGTCCACCTGGCGGCGCGCCGGATCGACCCGCACCAGGGCGCGGGTGCCAGCCGCCTCGCCAAGCGCCTGGAACGCCTCGATCACGGGAACGGGGCCGGTGGCGACCGCGACCTCAAGCGGCGGCAGCGTCACCGGCCCGGGTGGCGGCGGAACGACCGCGACGGCGTAGCCGACGCTCGCGGCCAGCGTGCGCACGCCGTCCTCGAGCCCGCCGGCCCAGGTGAAGGTGACGACCTTCTGCAGCTCGCCCGGCACCACCGGCCCGGAACCACGCTGGATCGGCACCGGTCCCATCACGCCGAGCTTGCCCATCTCGGCGTCGACCACACGCATGCTGTCGCGCAGCGCCAGCTCGGCGTTGGGCATCCCGGTCACGGCCACGTCGGTGCCGACGTTGGGCGTGGAGGAGCAGCCCGCGGCCAGCAGTGCCGCCGCCAGGGCAGGCCCGCGCAGGGCGGCACGCGGGAGCCAAGCGGCGAGAGCCCACGACGCTGGGCTTATGGCGATCGTGGTCTTGGGAAGGAAGATGGCAGGGCGCATCACGTCTCGTCTCCGCTGGGTGCGCCAAGGCTAGGAGGCTCCGGCGCGAACGGGGCGCACTTACTCGGCCGCCATCGCGACCGGCGCCGGGCGGGGCCGCTCCTCGTGCGGCCGGAGCACGATGCCGAGGCCTACGCCGTCCACCAGCTCGCGCGCCAGCTCCTCCACGACGCCCGCGGCCGCCCTGCTTTCCTGCTCGCCGCGGCGCAGCCGGTCGCTCTTGCGGCGGTCCACCTCCTTCTGCGCGGAACCGTTGGGGAACACGCGTGATAGCCGGCGCAGCGCCTCGCTGAAACCGATTCGGTCGTAGAGCCGCCCGCGAAGTGCTGTGTCGTCCGGCGTCGTGCTGAGCGCCCACAGCTCGATCGGGCCGAGCTGGTTCACCAGCTTCTGCTCCCAGCGCACGCCGTCCGCCTCCAGAATGGCGAGGAACGGCGCCCCGTCCGGACCGGGGCCGCCAAGGGCATAGCGCACCGTGTCCGCGCCGGCGTCGGATAGGTTGAACCGGGTGATGATCTCCTGGGCCTCTCGCTCGTCGCCGGCCTTGAGGATGAAGCGGCCCGTGCTCTGACCGATGATCGCCTCGCTCATGTCGTGCAGCTGCTGGCTGGAGAAGCCGAGCTGGACGCCGTGCTTCGGTCCCTCGCGCACGTCGATGTCGGCCTGCGCCTGCACCTGCAGGCTCCGCTGCGCGCGGTGCCACTCGTCGTAGTCCAGCCGCTTGACGGCCTCCTTGATCTCCCGGAAGCGCTCGAGGTGGTAGGGGCGCACCGCCTCGGGCACGAAGGCGGCGTAGTCAGGGTGCAGGAAGAAGTTGCGCGCCAAGATGTGCCGGCCGAGCATGTACATCATCTCGGTCAGTCGGTTGCTCTGCGCCGAGCCCGTGGGCGCCACGGCCGCCAGGTCCATGACGATGATCCGCGCCGGGCCGAAGTCCAACTTGGTGGGGTGGTTCAGCGTGGGGAAGCGCTTGATGAGGTCGGTGATGTAGCGAGCGAACAGCTCGGTGGCGTCCTCGCTGGTCACCGCGATCTTGAGCCCGGCGAACGTGTCCTGGACCTGCTCGGTGCGCGCGGCCTGGATCAGGTCCTGCAGCACCGGGACCGCGTGGCGCTGGGCGACCTCGGCCAGGCGCCACTCGCCGACGCGGCACAGCCCGGCCACCACGTCGCGCCACCAGGGCTCGTCACCATGCAGCTCGATGCGGTGCGCCTCGACGGCGCGATCCACCGCCGGCTCGACGCCGCGGCGGTAGCGCTTGGGCGAGCCGCCCGGCACGTCGGTGCAGAGCCGGTAGGCCTCGTCGACCACCAGGCCGATCAGCTGGCTCAAGCCCTCGAAGGGCTTGGTCTCGTCCGGCGGCAGGGTGCCCAGCGCGAGGAAGTTGCGCAGGAACGCCTCTTCCAGCGGCAAGGGGTAGTCGCAGCCCACCTGCGTGTCGAAGATGTTCACCTCGAAGCCGCGCGCGAGCTGCATCGTGACGTGGATCGCCAGGTGCCGCTGCTCCGGGCCGAGCGCCTCCTGCACCAGGCGCACGAAGCCCTCGGCGGTGGGACCGATATCGATTTTGCCGATCAGGGGCAGCTTCGCTCCACCGCTGCCCAGCACGGCAGGGCTGAGGCACAGGCCGAGGTTGATGGTGTTGGCCAGCACCGACTTGCCCGAGCGCGGCGGCGCCACGAAGATATCCAGCACCTGCGGGCGCATAGCCCCGCCCGCAGGGTCGTAGGGCCAGATGCCGCCGTCGGGCCTGCGGAACAGCACCGAGCCGTATTCCCAGGGCGACGCGGTGCGGTTCCACGGCAGCATGGCCAGCGCGTCGCCGAGAGGGGCGAGGTTGGGCGTGCCGGTGGAGGCGAGCGCCAGGCCCGGCACGCTGCTCATGGCGCCCTCGAGCGGGTCGCCGGCGATGGTGCTCGCCTTGCAGTTGCCCCAGCCCTCGACGCGCTGGGCCAGGGTGGACGCCCGGCGCCGCAGCGTGCGGGCGTCGTCCACCGGCGCCCAGGTTGCGAAGGAGGCGCGCAGCTTGACCGCGATGTGGTTGTTGTTCGCGCGCTCGTCGGCGAGGCCCGCGAAGGCGCGGCGCAGGTCGGCGTTCTGCGGGAAGATGCCGAGGAAATCCGCCGCGATCTCCTTCAAGGACATGGATGCCCGGCCGCCGCCCTCCAGCACCATCATGGCCCGCCAAGGGATGCGATCGGCGGCAAGCGCCGCCGACAGCTCGATGAAGCTGCGCGGCTGCTCCGGGCCGAGGTCCATGTCCACGTGGGCGTACTCGTGGCCGCCGATCGCCACGCGGTTGCCGCCGCGGGTCTCGGCGTCGAGATGGAACAGCTGGCTGCGCAGGCTGGGCCAGAGCAGGGAAGCCGCCGTCACCGCGCCCTCCTCGTCGTCCGGCAGCCGCGGCATCACCCGATCGCCCGGCAGCGCCGCCTTCCAGGCCGAACCGGCGGTCTCGCGATAGAGCACCTCGCGGATCACGCGCAGCGCCTCATGCGCGGTGATCTCGGTGCTCGCGATGTCGTTGGTGCGCAGCGCCCGTGTGACGCGGCCGACGAACGCCGTGTGCCGGGCGGCCATGATCTCGCTGCGCATGAAGAAACGCTGGCCGTCGCCGACCAGCGGGCATTCCCGCGCCAGCGCCGCCTGCTCCTCCTTGCCCTGGCGGCGCTCCTCCTTGGTGAGCACGGCCTTGCGGGTCCAGAGCACGAAATAGGCGGCCTCCCAGCGCATCTTGCGCGGCCACAGGGCCGCGCGCTCCTCCAGGATGTCGTGCACGTCGAGGCCGAGTTGACGGGCCACCTCGCGGCAGCTGTCCAGGTTTACGCGGGCGATCTCGACGCCCGACGCGTCGGGGTCGGAGACGTAGGAGGCGCAGATCGCGTGGCCGCGCTCCTCGAGGGTGCCGGAGAGCTCGACACGCAGCGCCGTAGCCACTCGCGCGACGTCGCTGCCGGTCAGCATGCGGCGGGTGCCATCGATCCGCACGAAGCTCACGTAGTCGCCGTGCTTGGTCACGAGCGCGTCGCCATGCGCCGTCTCGAGGTCGCAGAACGACCACAAGGGCTGGCGGAGGGACAGGGACAGGCCGGCGAGGGCGTTGGCAATGGCGCCGAGCATCGAGGGTGCTCCGAAGGTCGAGGAGAGGGGGGAAGGGCTGAGGGCTACTCGGCGCCGACCCGCGCCCAATCATCGAGCACCTGCGGATAGACGTCGCGGCCGCCCTGGAACAGGCGCCCGAGCGGCAGGAGCCGCACGCCCTGCAGCAATCCGGCGCCGCGGCCGAGCATCTGGGCGGGGAGGCTCATGAGGGCGCAGGCGAGATCGAGCGGTGCTGCGGTGCCGAGACGATGCTCGGCGGGCCGGGCACGATCCAGCAGGGCGTGGTAGGCGGCCCACGCGGTGCGCATCGGGCCGGTGTCGTGCAGCGGCCGCCGCCGGTCCACGTGCGGCGCTTCGCCGTGCGCGTGCAGGGTGAGGTGGATGCCGCGGGCGAGCGCATTGACGGCGGCCTGGCTCATCTCCGGCAGCCAGATCAGCGCCGCCTCCTCGTGCATGCGGAGGCGGTCCAGGTGTTGGCAAAGGTGGCACAAGGGGCAGGCAGGCACGACGTTGCCGGGCGAGGCGTCGGCGTGGTCACCGTTGCGGTGGAAGGGCTCCTGCCAGCCCGCGGCGTCGAGGCCGCAGAACTGGCAGGACGGGTCGAGGGCCGTGGCCGGCCCCCCAGACCCGCCCGGGACGCCGGCCGGGTTCTAGGCTGAGGCGTGCGCGGACAAGGCGAGGGGCAGGAGCACGGGGCGGCCTACTGGAACCTGACGGCCTGGGGCGTGTTGCTCACCGAGGCGACCGCTCCGCTGGTGCTCATGGACGCCTTGTTGATCCAGGTGCCGCCGGCGGCGAACAGGCCGCACAGGACCAGGCCGGCGAGGCCCATGCCGACGTAGCCGCCCTCGCGATTCTGCGGCTGGCGCGATTTCCAGATGGCCCAGGCCGCGCCGATGAACACGACCAACGCCGCGAGATACATCGCCATGCCGGCCGCGGTGCCGCCGGAGTCCAGCGCCTCGCCCGACATCAGGTTGAGCTGGGCGCCGAGGCCGCCCGCGGGCGAGCTGGCCGCGCCCTGCGCAAGTGCTGTGCCCGCCGCGGCCAGCGAGCCGAGGGCGGCGAGGCCGCTGGTGGCGGCAAGACGCAGGCGATCGGAAACCGCCCGCGCGTGATGAGGCGTGTTGGAGAGAGGAAGGTTCACGACAAGGCTCCGTAGCATGTAGTCGAGGGACGATTCCCTCGATCCGGAGCATCGGTCGTGACGGCGCGAACGGGATGGCCTATCTTGCGCCCTCGCAGCCTTAGATCGTGAACGTGTTCACCAGCCACTGCGCGATCGTCTTGACGTTGATGAGCGCGATCCCGAAGGCGAACTGCACGCCGCAGCCGCCCGGGCTGGCGTTGCTGCGCCCCTTCATGCGGGCGTGCCAGGACAGCACGGCGAACAGGCACGCCATCGCGCCGAACGCCTGGAAGAACGCCTGGAACAGCACGACCACATCGACGATCGTGGCGCCCGGGGTCGCGCCGAGGAACGCGCCCGACGGCGTGACCGGCGCGTAGCTCACCAGCGGGCTCAGGCTCACGACCACGCCGGAGCCCGCGCTGACGTTGGCCTTGGTCAGGAAACGGTCGAAGCTGGCCAGCACGCCGCACAGGACCAGCGATAGCCAGGGCACCCACGGACGGCCGCGGTAGGGGTTGTCCGGCTGCGCCTGAAGCCAGAACCCCCAGCCGGCCTGCAGGAACAGCGCGCAGGCGCCAAGATAGCACGCCGGCGGCAGCAGGATGGCGAAGATGAGCCCGATCTGGCTGGCGAAATCAACGAGGCCCTGCACGGCACGGCTCCTACTGGATCGTGCTGCGGTCGGTCTTCACCACCCAGGCGGCGCCCTGCTGCTGGATGGCGACGATCCGTCCGTGGCCCGGCACCTCGTCGCCGACAGCCACCTGCAGTGGCGAGCCCTCGCCGCCGCTGCGGTCCAGTTCCGACAACATGGCCAGGTCGGGCGAGGCCGCCGTGACCCGGTAGCGGCGCGGCGCGGCTGTGGGCGAGGGTGCGGGAGAGGACGATGTGCGGGCGGGAGCCTGCGCGGAGGACAGGCCGACCGTCTGGACCGCAGCACCCGGGGCTGGGGCAGGGGCGGGGACGACTGCGTCGACACCCATGGCGGCGCTGATCGCACCGCGGGCCTCGGCGAGGGCCAGGCGGCGCTCGAAGTCGGCCACGGCGCCCTCCACCTTGTCCACGCTGGCCTGCACGCGCGCGCGCAGCGCCGCGTTCTCCGTCCGCAGGTCGCGCACCACGATGCCGAGCTGCGCGACCAGGTTCAGCACCTCGATCTGCTCACCGCGCGCCATGGGAGCGGGACGCAGCTCGATCGCCGTCGCCACAGGGTCGGCCGGCGCGGGCGCAGGCGCGGTGCTGCGCGGAACAGTTGCAGCGGCCGTGGGGGCAGGAGCGGCCGGCAAGGCGGCGACCTGGCATTCCGGAGCACGTTCGGCGTCCGGGGCGGAGGCAGCGATCGGGTTCAGCGCCGCGGTCGCTGCGGAGGCAGGAGGAGTAGGGGCTGGCGGCGTGGGCGCCACGGTCATGCCGGGCTCCGCGCCGAGCATCTCCGTTGAAGGGGAAGGTGTCGTGGTCGCAGGTGCGGGACTGCGCGCGGGCGGAGCGGTTCCGATCTCGGCGGCAGCGGAGGGCGCGGTCGTGTCCTGGGCTGGGGCTCTCGCCGATGCCCGCTCCGGTTGCCCCTCCGTCCTGCCCGCGCCGCTCGCGCTCGCGACGCCGATGCCGTCCACCTTGCCCATCGCGGCTTGTGCGGCACCGGACGGCCGGGGTGGCGCTCCCGGGTGCAAGCCGAGGATCTCGCTCACCTGCTCGCTGGGAGCGGTGGGCTTGACCGCTTCGCGATAGACCGGCTCAGCCCGAGGGCGGGGCGCCGTCGCGAGCGATGCCGCGGGGGCGACGACCGGCGGCACCGGGATGCCCGCAGCGGCCGCGAGATGCCGGACCTGCACCTCAATGCGGGCGGCATCGACCGGCACGAGGTGGTTGTAGGGCGAGAGCAGGAACGCGCCGCCCACGGCTGCCACCAGGAGGACGGCGGTGGTCCCGAGCAGGATCGTCCGCCCACGTCGGCGACGCCTGGCCGGTGCTGCCGGCGTGGGGCGCCCGTTCGGGTCGGCTGCGATGCCTGGTGCGGTCGCATGACCTGGCTCGCGTCCCTCTCCGGGGAGGCTGGCCTGGGTCCAGCTCGCCGTGTCCGGCGCGGGAGCGTTCAGGCGGGCGTCGAGGTGCGTGTCCATCGCGGGGGTGATCCTGTGCGGGTTGCCTCCCGCACAGGATCGCGCGTCCCGGCGCGAACGGCGCCGGGTTTCCCGCTAGCCGGGGACGGCGACGTTGCTCAGGAACATGACGCCGACCGAGCTGCCCACGTCGAGCTTGACGGTCGGGCCGCGCGGCGCCGCCTGGTCCAGCGCCTGGCCGACCCGCCCGGCCCCGACGCCCGCGCCGACGCCGACCTGCTGGCCGAGATTGAGGCGCTGCAGCGCCGATACTCCGCCGAACGGGCTCTGGACGATGGAGGAGTTGCTGAGCGCGAAGGCCTGGCCCAGCCCCTGCACGAAAGACGCCGCCGCCGGCAAGATAAAACGGGCGAGGTAGTGCTGGTCCACGCTGGACGCGACGCCGGCCTCCATGGTCGCCGGCGCCACGACGATGCCCTCGACGCTGATCTCCTGGCCTTGGTGAATGACCCGGTTGACCCGGATCACCAGCCGCTCCTCCTCGCGCGCGAAGCTGCCGATTATGCGCGCGCCTGCGATCGGCCCGCTGTCGGCCTGCA
>JBBSIT010000043.1:0-13495 GCA_038231995.1 Acetobacterales bacterium
GATGGGCGGCCTGAGAGCCAGCAGCTGATGCATCAGCTCGATCGAGGCCTCCCGCGAGTACGGCGGCGGCGGCCCGGCCCAGGTCTCGCGGTCCGGCGCCGCCGGAGCGGCGGCCGGGGGCGGAGCCTCGGGCGGCCCGGCGCTGACCGCGCCCGGAGCCTGCGCCGCCCGGGCGCACAGCGCCTCGACGTCCCGCGGCGTGCGCCGCCTCCAGGGGTAGTTGCCGAGCAGGGTCAGCAGGCCGAGATCGCGGCAAATCTCAGTGATGACCTCCGCTATGGGCCGGTCCCCGATCTCGTCGTCAAGCTCGGGCGCGTCCAGCCGCTCGTACAGCTCGGCCCCCAGCGCCTCCGCGTCCGCACCCTCCGCCTCGCGCTGGATCGCGTCCTCCACCTCGCGGAGGATGCGCCGGCGCGCGGCGACCCGGTGCTGGCCGGGGCGGGTAGCGGGTTGCTGCGGCAGCGGCTCGGCGAGCTTGCGCGCGAGAGCAACCGTGCGGCGCACCGCGCGCGAGATGCGGTCGAAGGCGACTGCTGCGCCCTGCACGGCCGCGGCCTCCGGGTCCTCGGCGTCGGCGGGCGACGTGGCCTGCCGGTGGACGGCGCGGGCGAGGTCGGCGCCCATGTCGATCAGCTCGTGCAGCACCCGGCGGTAGTATTGGGCGTCCTCGGCCTGCTGGTCGGCCTGTTCGGCCGGATGGAGGTGTGTGGCGGCGGAGGACATGGACGGGTTAGGGAGTTTATCCTTGAGCGCTGTCAAGGGCCGGGTCGCGGCGGCCACGCCGCCCACGCATGTCGGACGTCGGGCAGCCCACGGACATCGCAAGTGCACGTTCGAGATGTCTCAAACAGGCTCTGAGACGCGGCGCCGGACAGGACCGCCGGGCCGACCCGCCCGCTATCTCGAACAGGCACTGAGGCTTGCCCCGCTGGCACGCCGGGGCTAATTACTCGGGGAGCGCGGGCGTAGCATAGTGGTAATGCGGTAGCCTTCCAAGCTTCTGACGAGGGTTCGATTCCCTCCGCCCGCTCCAACATCTATCTGGTGGACCGATTCACCTGACGCTTGGGATCCAAGCGTCAGGATCGGACCACTAGCGAAGAATAAGGATGTAGTGGATCGTCAGGTCCACGCTGACAGTCTCGCCGGCGTTGCTGGGCACCACGAGCTGCGCCCCGCGGAATGCGCCGAGCGCGGCCATGTCCAGCCACTGCGAGCCGGATCGGCTCTGCATCTCCACCGCCGCCACCTTGCCGTAGCGGTCCACTCGCAGACGGATGCCGACGCTGCCGTCCTCGCCGGCTTGGCGCGCCTGCTCAGGGTAGTAGCGGTGCCGGCGCCACCAGGCCTCCAGCGCGGCCATTAGGTCCGCGCTGGCATTGGGCGAACGCAGCTCGGACGACGCCGCCCGGAGCGACCCGGGTTTCGCCGGCCCGAGCGACAGGTCGATCGCGCGGCTGGCCACCGAGCCCCGCGCGGGGCGGCCGGGGTTGGCCGGGCCGAAATTGAGGTCGATCGGCGCCGGGAACCGCTGCGCTTGCTGCTGCTGCTGCGGGCGGGGCGGGGCGGCCGGGCGAGGGGGTGGCGGCGGAGCGGCCGGAATCGGCACCGGCGGCGGAAGCGGCAGCGGCTCCGGCACATCCGACTCCATCAGCCGAACGCTCGGCGGCGGGCGCGGGCGCGGCGGAGCCGGTACGGGTTCAGGCGGTGCTGGTTCGGGCGGCGCTGGTTCAGGCGGTGCGGGCTCTGGCGGAGGCGGCTCGGACTCGGGCGGCGCAGGTTCGGGCGGCACGGGCTCCGGCGGCGTGTCGTCCGGCGGCGGGGTGGGCGGACGTGCAGCGGGTTGCGCGTCGGGGTCGGGCGGCACGGGCGGGGCCGGCGTATCGGTCCCGGCGTCGGGCGGCGCAGGCTGGTCGGTCGTGGGGTCGGCGAACACGACGTCGTAGGATGGCTGCGCGTCGCCGTCCTCCAGCGCCGGGCGGGGCGACAGCAGCAGCAGCGCGATCGCCGCCACGTGCAGCAGCGCGGACACGGCCAGCCAGGCCGCGCGCCGGCGGGGCGCCGGCCGGAGCCGGGCCATGGGCCGGCGGTCTTCGGGGGAGGGGAGCGGGTCGCGCGGCATCGGTCTGCGCCGTATACAGGGCGGATGGCGCATCGGGATACGCTGGCATCGCTGCCATGAGCGGATGGTTCCGTTTCGCGCCGGTCGTGTTCCTGCTGCTCGCGATGATCCGGCGCGGCGAGGTCGCGCGCGTGTCCGCGCAGCTGTTCCTGGTGCCGCCGATCGCGGCCGTCATGGCCTGGCTGCTAACCGGCGAGACCCTGCCGCCGGCGGCCTGGGCCGGCATGGCGGTGGCCACGGCGGGTGTCGCGCTCGCGACCCGGCGCAGTTCAGCGCCCGTGAAGGCTTGACATCCTGGCCCGCGCGATCTTTCTACGCCGCTCGCGCGCTGAGCGCCGGACCCTGCAGGGGTGTAGCTCAATTGGCTAGAGCGCCGGTCTCCAAAACCGGAGGTTGGGGGTTCGAGACCCTCCACCCCTGCCACCTGGGCGACAGCAAGCAAAATAGTTGAGGGTGGCATGGCGTTGGCTATCAATCCGGCGAAGTTCCTGCGCGAGGTGCGGGTCGAGATGTCGAAGGTCACCTGGCCGTCGCGCAAGGAGACTCTGATCACGACCGGGCTGGTCTTCGCGCTCTCCGCGCTGGCCGCCGTATTCTTCTTCCTGACGGACCAGATCATCGGCATTGGCGTCCGCGCCGTGTTCGGTGTGACGCTCTAGGACCTGATATTATGGCAAAGCGCTGGTACGTCGTTCACGTCTATTCCGGGTTCGAGAAGAAGATCGCTCAGCAGGTGAAGGAGCGGGCCGCCCAGAAAGGCCTGGCCGACCTGGTGGACGAGGTCCTGGTCCCGGCCGAGGAGGTGGTCGAGGTGCGCCGCGGCCAGAAGGTCAACGCCGAGCGCAAGTTCTTCCCCGGCTACGTGCTGGTGAAGATGGAGCTGACCGACCAGACCTGGCATCTCATCAAGGACACCCCCAAGGTCACCGGCTTCCTCGGCACGAAGACGCGCCCCAGCCCGATCACCGACGCCGAGGCCGACCGCATCATCAAGCAGAGCGCCGAGGGCGTGGAGCGCGCCCGCCCGGCCGTGCTGTTCGAGGTCGGCGAGCAGGTCCGCGTCGCCGACGGCCCGTTCACCAGCTTCAACGGCACGGTGGAGGAGGTGGACGAGGAGCGCGGCCGCGTGAAGGTCAGCGTCTCGATCTTCGGCCGCTCCACGCCCGTCGAGCTGGAATACAGCCAGGTCGAGAAGGTTTAGCGAAGAGACCGCTTGAGAATTATGGTGCCTTGTTCTTCAGCACGCGCTGCAGGTCCCGCTCGATCGCGCTGATGTCCGGCTGCATGGCCCCGGCGGCGACCTCGCGCCAGTCCACCACGTCGAGCACCTCCGACGGGTTGTCCCGCAGCAGCTCGCGCTTCAGGAACGGGAAGCGCGCGCGCAGCAACTGCCGCCACAGGTCGCTCGTCGGGTTGAGCGGCACGCGATAGACCACCGCGTCGCGCAGCCGGCGCGCATGGGCGCGGCGCACGTCCATGATCGGGTCGAAGTAGTCCTCATCGTTGGGCTTGCCGCGCATCATCGCCGGGTCGATGTCGGCGGCGAGCTCGGGATAGGGCCAGATCGCCCGGCACTGGAACCCAGCTTTAATCAGCGCCTGGCTCAGCCCGACCTCGTAGCGATGGATGATGGCGTCCTTGGACGGCGCCGGGCGCACGCTGCCCCAGAAGCGCCGCCACACCGGGCTGGCCAGCACGCGCGGGCTGAAGCCGATGAAGTAGGATTGCAGGTGATAGCGGGACTGGTAGGTCTCGGTGCAGCCCCAGACATCGGCCTGGTCGAAGTCGATCGCGGCCAGCAGGTCGTGCAGCGGGCGGAGCGGCCCGTACACGCTGTCATTGACCATGACCGCCAGCTCGGTGTCCTCCCGCGGCAGGTTCAGCGCCGTGAACCCCTCGCGCCAGGCGCCGAAATCGTATCCCACGTTGCGCCGGATCATCACGCCCGCGCACATCGTCTTCAGCGCCGCCAGCGACGCAGGCTGCAGCCGGCCCGAGTTGGTCACGAACAGCACGGACAGCCCGGCGTCCGCCAGGCTGCGCACGTAGTGCAGCACATGCTCCCGCACCTCGCCCGCGCCGTCCCAATGCACGAACACGCAGACGCGCGGACCCACCGGGATCTCGCCCTCGGGCCAGCGATAGACCGCCTGGTTGGGGTTGCGCAGCCGCCCAAGCTCGTAGGCGATGGGCGGGATCACGCGGAAGCGCCAGGCACGGCGCGCCCACGCCAGGCCTTGCAGCAGGATCGGCCGTGCCATTCTAGGCTTCCTGCGCCGGCTGCGGCAGCCGGGCGAGGATGTCCTCGGGCAGGCCGGACGCGGCCAGGCCGGCCACCAAGGTCACGCCCTCGTCGGAACGGCCGAGCAGGTCGAGCGCCTGCAGCTCGCCCCGCAGCGCCGCCCAGCATAGCCCGCTGCCGGGCTCGGCGGCGGCGCGCACCCGGACGAAGCCGTCGCGTGCGCGCGCGGGGTCGCCGAAGGGCCGGCCGTCCGGACCGATGCCCGCGTCCAGCACGGCGAGGGCGAACAGGGCATCGCGCTCGCCGGCATCCCCGGTGTCGAGCGGCGCCTCCCACAGCCGTTCGGCGTCCGCAACGCCGCGAGCCGCCTCGACATGCCCGCTGTTCACCAGCAGCACGAGCACGTGGCGCATCAGCGCGCTCCGGCCCGGTCCGGCCGGGAGGCGGCGCATCTCGTCCGCGGTCCAGGGATCGCCAGCCTCGGCCGCCGCGAGCACGTCGGCTTCCCCCGGCGGTTCGGCCAGGATGTCGGCCGCTCGGTCAAGCTGCGCACGCATGTCGTCCGGCGCGCCGGCGCGGGCGGCCCAGGTCAGCAGGCCCGCAGCGCGTCGGGCGGCGCCCATGCGGTCGAGCGCCAGCGCCTCCCCGCGCAGCGCTGCCCACATCAGGCCGCTGCCGGGCTCGGCCGCCTCCCGCACGCGGCGGAAACGCAGGGCTGCCCGGGTCAGGTCCGGCGAGTCGCCCTGCACGTCGAGCATCGCCAGGGCGAACAGGGCGTCGCGCTCGCTCGCCGTCATCGGCCCGTCGAAGGCGGCGCCGGTCAGCGCCTCGGACGCCGCGACCTCGCGCGCAAGGTCCAGGTGGCCGGCATTGACGAGCGCGATCAGCATCCGCTGCACCACGGCGGCCCGGCGTGCCGCGCCATCGGACGGCGCTGGCGGCAGGGCCGACAGGCGCTCGGCCAGGCCGGCGCGGCCCGCCTCGGCGCCGCAGAGCAGCGCCTCGGCCCGCGCGGTCCAGCCGATATCCTCGGTCTGCCCGTCCTCCATCGCCAGCTCGCCCAGGGCGCGGCGCATCGCCTGCGCTGCGTCCGCCGCGAGCGCGAACCGCTGTTCCAGCCCGGGCCGCGGCGCCCCCGACTGCAGCCGGCGCATCGCATCCGCATACAGGATGCCGCCGAGCGCCAGCGGCATCAGGCCCGACATTGCCTCCAGGCTGCATGATGCCGCATCCGGCGGCAGCGTCTCGATCGCGTCGAGGTCAAGGCCGAAGCGTGCCTGGCAGGCGGGGAGCAGCATGGCCCAGGCACAGTCCGCGACGGCCGTATCGGAGTCGTTCACCGCTTCCTGCAGGGCGCGCCCGGCGTAGCCGAGGCAGGCGTCGCCTGCGGGATCGAGGCTGGCGGCGCGGGTCTCAAGATGCGTGCGATAAGCCTGCCGCATCGTCAGCGCATCGGTGTCCAACGGAAGGCGCGTGTCGCTGGCGTAGGCGATCAGCGCGTGGCTGTCGGTCGAGACCTGCGCGTGGGCGAACCCGGCCTCAAGCAGCAGCCGGCGCAGGCTCCGCGGCGTCTGGATCACCAGGTGCAGCCCCGGCGACAGCAGCGGCACCAGCGCGCCCGGCGGCGTCTCCGGCACCAGGTCCTCGCCGTTCGGCGTGGTGAGCGCCAGCACGCCGCCGGGCCGCAGCATGGCGCGGAGCGTGCGCACGAAGGCGCGGGGGGAGGGCACGTGCTCGATCACCTCCGAGCCCATCACGACGTCCATTGTGCCGCGCGCCTCGTCGTCGTCGCGCAGGTAGCGCTGCTCGATCGGGACGTCCAAGGCGTCCCGCCCGAGAGCGGAGAGCCGCGCCGGGTCGCTTCCGTAACCCTGCCATCCCTTGGCGCGCAGGGCGAAGTCGAGGCCGAAGCCGTAGCCGCAGCCCACCTCCATGTAGGCGCTGCCCGGCGGGGACTGGAGCTGGGCGAGCGGCCGCGTGATGAGCGACACGCCCGCGCCCTGCTGCACGTAGAACGCGACCCGGCCGCGGCGCAGCATGTCCTCGTCGGCGTAGTCGGGCGTCGCCAGGGTGTTCATGAAGCGCGCGGTGCAGTCCGGGCAGCGCAGCACGTCCCGCCGCCGCATGGGATGACCCGGCGACGAGGCGAACACCCGCAGCACATGCGGCTTCGGCGCGCGCGACCCGCAGTTCGGGCAGGTGCGCCGCCGGTCCCGCCACCGCAGCCGCAGGCCGGGGCCGGGCCAAACGACGGTCGGCGGCTGCACGATGTCCCGCACCGGCCGCGGACGGACCAGCTCCAGCAGCCGGGGCATCAGGCCGGACGTCATCGCCGTGCCTAACCGGCGCGCCTGCCGATCCCCTGGTAGGCCATGCCGGCCTGGGTCATGGCGGCCGGGTCGAACACGTTGCGCAGGTCCACGACGACCTGGCCCTGCATCGCGGACCGGATGCGGTCGGGTGCGAGGGCGCGGAACTCGTTCCACTCCGTCACGACGACCAGCGCGTCGGCGCCCGCGAGCGCGTCGTAGGCGTCCCGGCAGTAGGTCACGCCCGCCGGCAGCAGCGGCCTCGCCTGCTCCATGCCTACCGGATCATAGACGCGGATCGCGGCGCCCTCCTCGGCCAGGCGGCACACGATGGGAACGGACGGCGCGTCCCGCATGTCGTCCGTCTCGGGCTTGAAGGTGAGGCCGAGCACGGCGACCGTCTTGCCGTGCACCGAGCCGCCGCAGGCCGCGATGATGCGCGCCGCCATGCTGGCCTTGCGCGCCTCGTTCACCGCGACGGTCGCCTCCACCAGCCGGGACGGCGCGCCCCAGTCCTGCGAGATGCGCAGGAGGGCGAGCGTGTCCTTGGGAAAGCAGCTTCCGCCGTAACCTGGCCCGGGATGCAGGAACTTGCGGCCGATGCGGCCGTCCAGCCCGATGCCGCGCGCCACGTCGTGCACGTCGGCGCCGACCTTCTCGCACAGATCCGCCATCTCGTTGATGAACGTGACCTTCATGGCCAGGAACGAGTTGGCGGCGTATTTGGTCAGCTCCGCCGTCTCGATGCTGGTGAACAGGATCGGCGCCTCGATCAGGTAGAGCGGCCGATACAGGCGCCGCAGCACCTCCCGCGCGCGCTCCGTCTCGGCGCCGATCACCACCCGGTCCGGGCGCATGAAGTCGCCGATGGCGCTGCCCTCGCGCAGGAACTCCGGGTTGCTCGCCACGTCGAACTCGGCGTCCGGCCGGACCCGGCGCATGATCTCGGCGATGCGCCGGCCGGTGCCGACCGGCACGGTGCTCTTCGTGACGATCACGGCGTAATCGGTCAGCGCGCGGGCGACCTGCTCGGCGGCCGCATTGACGTAGCTGACGTCGGCGTGGCCGTCGCCGCGCCGGGTCGGGGTGCCGACCGCGATGAACACGGCCTCCGCCCCGGCGACGGCGGCGGCGAGATCGCCTCCGAACGTCAGGCGGCCGGCGGCGACGTTGTCGGCCACCAGGCGGTCGAGTCCAGGCTCGTAGATGGGAATGCGCCCGGCCTGCAGGGCTTCGAGCTTCGCCGGGTCAACCTCGACGACGGCGACGTCCACGCCCAAATCGGCGAAGCAGGCGCCGGAGACCAGGCCGACATAGCCCCCACCGATCATCGCGATGCGCAAATCCAGTCCTCCCGGCTCAGCTTGGGCGCGCAATAGGCCATATCGCGGCCGGGGGGAACAGTGCGCTGCGGTGCCGTCACGGTGCTGGACGACGCATAGCGATATCGTCGAGCGTGATCTGCTCCTTGCGGGCCGCCTTGGCGGCGCGGTCTTCCGCCTGCCGGCTCTGCAGCGCCTCGGCCGCCTCGACGGCGGCGCGGGCGAGCTGCAGCCCGGCGCGGGCCAGCGACGTCTCGGCCTGCGCCGCCTCCTGCGCCGCGCGGGCCGCCTCCGCCCTGCGGCGCGCGCCGGGCAGCCAGGCCGCGAACGTCTCGACCACTCCGTCATCAGCCGTCAGTGCGCGCGCAGCATCCGCCTCGGTGAGGATCGCCCGCTCCGCGGCCAGGGCGTCCGCTTCGGCGTCGGCTTCGGCTTGCAACGTGGCCGCCAACCGGTGCCGTGCCTCGTCCAGGGCCATGCGGCGGACGCGCAGCAGGGCCGGCAGCGGATCACGCGACATCGGCATCCTCCATCGCGGCCCGCAGTTGCGCGAAGCTCGCCTCGATCGCCGTGCCCTCGTCGCGGCCCTGGCGGAGCACGGCCTCGATCCGCGGGGCGAGCCGGATCGCCTCATCGACGGCCGGGTCGCTGCCGGCGCGGTAGGCGCCGAGCCGCACGAGGTCCGCCATCTCGGCCTGCAGCGCGAGGATGGCGCGCGCGCGCCGGGCCAGCATCGCCTCGTCCGGCGACAGGCAGCCCGGCACCGTGCGCGACAGCGGGCGCAGCACGTCGATCGCGGGATAGCGCCCGGCCTCGCCGATCCGGCGGTCCAGCACGACGTGGCCGTCGGCGATGCCGCGCACGGCGTCCGCGACGGGCTCGTTATGGTCGTCGCCCTCGACCAGCACCGTGAACAGCGCGGTGATGTGCCCGGCGGTCCCGTCCCTCTCGGGGCCTGGGCCGGCGCGCTCCAGCAGGCGGGGCAGCTCGGCGAACCGCTGGGCGGGTAGCCGCGCGTCGCCGGCGGCTCGCCCGCGGCCAGGCCGATCTCGCGCAGCGCGAGGCAGAACCGCGTCACGCTGTCCATGAGCAGCAGCACGGAGCGGCCCTGGTTGCGGAAGTGCTCCGCGACGGCCATGGCGGAGTAGGCGGCCTCGCGCCGCATCAAGGGCGGGCTGTCCGAGGTGGCGACGACGACCACCGAGCGGGCGAGGCCGGTCTGCCCCAGCTCATCCTCCAGGAACTCCCGGACCTCGCGCCCCCGCTCGCCGACGAGGGCGAGCACGGCGACGTCGCAGGCGGTGTGCCGCGCCAGCATCGATAGCAAGGTGGACTTGCCGACGCCCGACCCGGCGAACAAACCGAGCCGCTGGCCCTTCCGGCACGTCGCGAATAGGTTGAGGGCACGTACGCCCAGGTCCACCCGCGGGCCGAGCCGGGCGCGGCTGGCCGCCGCCGGCGGGCCGGCGCGCACGGAGCGGCGCCGCCCCTGCGGCAGGGCGCCGCGTCCGTCCAGCGGACGGCCGAGCGGATCGACGACCCGGCCGAGCCATGCATCGGACACGGCGAGCACGCCGCCCCGGCCCGTCAAGGCTCCCGGGCTGGCCAGCTCCACCGTCGCCGGGCAGCCAGGGCCGACTCCTTCCAGCGGACCGTACGCCATGGCGCAGGCAAGGCCTGCACGGAACCCGACGATCTCGGCCGGAACGTCCTGGCCATCCCGGGTCCGCAGCCGCACGCGGTCGCCCACTGTCACGCAACGGGCCAGGCCGGCGATCTCCACGGCGAGGCCGGTGCCGCTGGCAACGTGGCCTTGCAGCTCCGGGCGGGCCGCGCCCTGCACGGCGCCGCTCGCCGCGGCGAGGCGTTCCACGATGCTCGTTTGCCTCAAGCCATCCTCCACTGTTGCACCGGCCCGTCTCACCTAATAAGACAAACACATCGATATTAATACGCGTGATAGGTGAAAAATTCTTTGCGAATACACGTACAGGTAGTAAGTTGTGCTTGTGACCTGGTGATGGAGCAACCCATGCGTGTCCTACTCGTCGAAGATGACCTCACGGCAGCGCGCGGCATCAGCCTCATGCTGCGCTCGGACGGCGCGGTCGTGGACCAGACCGACACCGGCGAGGAGGCGCTGGAGCTGGCCCGGCACTACGATTACGACGCCGTGGTGCTCGACCTCATGCTGCCGGACATGGAGGGATACGAGGTCGTGCGCCGGCTGCGCGCCGCGCGGGTGGACACGCCGGTCCTGATCCTCTCCGGCCTGTCCCGGCCGCAGGCGAAGGTGAAGGGCCTCAGCATGGGCGCCGACGACTTCATCACCAAGCCGTTCGACAAGTCCGAGCTGCTCGCCCGCATCCAGGCCGTCGTGCGCCGCAGCAAGGGCTACAGCCAATCGACGCTGCAGATCGGCAACATGCAGCTCAGCCTGGACAGCCGCGAGGTTCATGTAGGCGGCCAGCTCGTCCACCTCACCGGCAAGGAATACGCGATCCTGGAGCTGCTCGTGCTGCGGAAGGGCATGATCCTGACCAAGGAGGCGTTCCTGAACCATCTCTACGGCGGGATGGATGAACCTGAGATGAAGATCATCGACGTGTTCATCTGCAAGCTGCGCAAGAAGCTCGCCCAGGCCGGCGGCGGCAACCTCATCGGCACGGTGTGGGGCCGCGGCTACACGATCCGCGAGACGAGCGCCGACTCGCCGGCACGGCAGGCGCCCGCCCGCGCCCTGCCGGCGGCGGTGAGCTGAGCCTTTGTTTCGCGCGGCTACTCACCTTGACCAGACGCAAGAGTGCGTCTGGTCAAGGTGAAGCCGCTTCAGACGGTGAACTGCTCGGTGATGATGCGTTCCGACAGGCCCTGGTCCGGGTCGAACAGGACGGTCGCGGCGATGTTGCGATCCTCGCGCACGGCAACCGACGCGACGTGGCGGACCTCGGTGAAGTCCGCCACCGCCGCGACCGGCCGCTTGTCCGCCTCCAGCGCCTCGAACACCACGTCTACCGTGCTGGGCAGGAGCGCCCCCCGCCAGCGGCGCGGCCGGAAGGCGCTGATGGGGGTCAGCGGCAGCAGGTTGGCCGAGAGCGGCACGATCGGGCCGTGCGCCGAGAGGTTGTAGGCCGTCGAGCCCGCAGGGGTGGACACCAGCACGCCGTCGCAGATGAGCTCGGCCAGCCGCACCCGGCCGTCGATTGTGATCCTGATCTTGGCGGCCTGGCGGAGCTGGCGGAACAGGTTCACCTCGTTCAGGGCCAGCGCCTCCTCGACCGTGCCGGTCTGCGTCACCGCGTGCATCCGCAGCGGGTGCAGCACCGCCGCCTGCGCCCGGCCCAGCCGCTGCGGCAGGTCCTCCTCGGCATACCCGTTCATCAGGAAGCCGACCGAGCCGCAGTTCATGCCATAGACGGGCGGAGCATCGGGACGGCCGAGCACCCCGTGCAGCGTCTCGAGCATGAAGCCATCGCCCCCGAGGCAGACGATCGCCGCCGCGTCCTCCGTCGTGCAGTCGCCGTATTGGGCCACCAGGCGCGCCCGGCCCTCCGCCGCGAGGATCGTCGGCGACGCCCGGAACGCGATCCGCTCGACCGGCGCCCCGAAGAACGGCGCGACCGGGAGAGGGAGGAGGGGGGAATTCAACCAGGCCGCCGGAAGACCGGCGCGGGCGTGATCCTGGCCGTGCCCGGGTTCATCCATGCCGCGCTGACGCACATCTCGGGTGTGCCTCCGCTCTCGATCCGATTGCATAAAGCAACGGCTCGCCTTCGCGGCGCAAGCGCTTCCAGCGATTCGCTAGTAGAGCCGCGGCTCGCTCCGCTGCGCCTGGGCGGGCGGGCGGCGCGGCGCGTATTGCGGCGCAGGCGGGATCGGCGGGCGCGCCGGCATGATCTCGAGCGGCTCGGCGGAGGGAGAGCCCTGCATCCGGTAGTCCATATCGGTGGCGCGGCTGCCGATCGGCTCCGGCAGGCGCAGGGCCAGGCTGCGTATCTCGCCCTGGATCTCGTCCAGGCGCGCCTCGATCATGTCCAGCCGGCCCTTCACGCCGAGCACGCTGAACGGCATGAGCATGAACAGGAGGCCGAACAGCAGGACGGCCACCAGGACGGCGAGCTGAGCCCACCAGGGCATCCAGCTTGGGAAGAACTGCGGCAGGGTCATGGAGGGTCCATAGCAGATCACGACGGGAACCGGCATGCGCACGCACGACAGGGCTTGATCCGCCGGCGAATACGCGCGACCCCTCGTAGCCTGTCATAAGCTCCCGTCCAAGGCTCCCCCGCATGCTCCTGCTTATCCCCGGCCCCGTCACCACCCATCCGGCGGTGCGCGCCGCCGCGGCGCAAGACTTCGCACCCTGGGACAGCGATTTCCGCAAGCTCGTGGCGCGGCTGCGCGAGCGGGTCCTCGCGATCGCCGGCGGGCGCCCCGGCGAGCACGCGGTGCTGCCGCTCCAGGGCTGCGGCCATTTCGCGATGGAGGCGGCCGTGCGCGCCTTCATCCCGCCGGGCGGACGGCTGCTGCTGCCGATGACCGGCCAGTATGCCGAGCGCTTGG
The DNA here is from genome assembly GCA_038231995.1 of Acetobacterales bacterium. GTDB lineage: Bacteria > Pseudomonadota > Alphaproteobacteria > Acetobacterales > Acetobacteraceae > JBBSIT01. The sequence goes on from JBBSIT010000043.1 coordinate 12,559, forward strand.
CCCGGCTTGCGGCCGAGGCCGGGCGCGTGGTGGTCCCGCTGCCGGTCTCCCCGGCCGAGCGGACGGACCCCGGCTCGGTGGAGGCCGCGCTGGCCGCCGATGCGTCCATCGGCCACCTGGCCCTGGTGCACAGCGAGACGGCGACCGGCATCGTGCACGACGTGCCTGCGCTGGCCGCGGTCGCGGGGCGGCTGGGACGCCGGGTCATCGTGGATGCCGTATCCGCGTTCGGCGCCATCCCGCTCGACATCGGCGCGCTGCCGATGGTGGGCTCCATCGGCTTCACCTCCAACAAGTGCCTCGAAGGCCTGCCGGGCACCTCCTTCACGGTCGCCCGCATCGACCGGCTCCTGGCGTGCGAGGGCCAGGCGGGGAGCTGGTCGCTCGACCTGGCCGACATCTACCGCCACGCCCTGCGTGTCGGCTGGGGCAGCCACCGGCATACGCCTGCGGCCCAGGTCCTGGCGGCGTTCGACGTGGCGCTCGACCTGTTCGACCGCGAGGGCGGCCAGCCCGCCCGTCTCGCGCGCTATACCGCCAACATGCACGCCCTCTATGACGGGGTGCGGCAGATGGGGCTGCAACCCTGCCTGCCGCTCACGGTGCAGGGGCCGATCGTCGTCAACGTGCACGCGCCCGCCGACCCGGCGTGGGACCTGCAGGCGTTCGTGGACGCGCTGAAGTCCGAGGGCGTGCTCATCAGCAACTTCTACAACACGGAGGCGCCGAGCTTCCGCGTCGGCTGCATCGGCGCCGTGACACCCGACGACATGCGCCGGGCCGTGGCGGCGATGGCCAAGGCACTGGACGGGCTCGGTCTGCGCAGCCGGAAAGCCGCCTAGTGGCGAGCGACCTCGAGATCGCCCACGCCGCCCGGTTGCGGCCGATCGCCGAGATCGCCGCCCGCGCCGGCATCCCGGAGGACGCGCTGCAGCCC
>JBBSIT010000044.1:0-13454 GCA_038231995.1 Acetobacterales bacterium
GGCGCCGCGCTGCGGGGCTCGACGGTGCCGGGCTGGGTGCGCGGCGCGCGGGTGAGCAGGTCGGCGAAGGTCAGCGCGAACAGGAAGCTCATCCAGAGCAGCGAGGCGGTGCCGGCGAGCCGCAGCAGCGGGTCCGGCCGGCGCAGGTTCATGAACAGCAGCACGATCAGCAGCGCCTTAATCGCCGCGATGGCGAGGCTGACCGGCAGGTTGAACCGTCCCATCGGCACGTAGGCGAGGGTGAGGGTCAGCAGCACCAGTGCGACCAGCGCGACCCAGACCGGCAGCGCGCGGCGCAGGATGGCGCCGGTACTGTGCGGCAGGTCCTCGCCCAATCCTGTCATGCCAGGCCTGTCATGTACGTCCGCCAAGATAGAGCAGCGGGTATAGGAACACCCAGACGATATCGACGAGGTGCCAGTAGAGCGCGACGGCCTCGAAAGCGGGGCTTCGCAGCGGCCTCTCGTCGTGCCAGGCCTGCCAGGACAGCCAGCCCACGGCGCCTAGTCCGCCCGTGAGGTGCAGGCCGTGCAGCGCGGTCATGATCCAGTAGAGGGCGAAGAATATCTGGGTCTCCGGATTGTCCAGCTTGAAGCCGGGGCCGGGCACGAGGTGCTGCAAGATGTCCTCGCGCCACTCGAAGCCCTTGATGACGAGGAAGGCGAGGCCGAGCACGAGCGTTGCGCCGAGCGCCCGCAGCGCTAGGGTGCGGAGCCGGGCGCGCGCTGCCTCGGCGCCGACGGCCATGGTCAGGCTGCTGGTCAGCAGCACGAGGGTGTTCACCGTGCCATAGATCACGTTGGTCTCGCGCCCGGCGGCGGCGAAGGCTTCCGGATGCAGGAAGCGGTTGGCCGCGAAGGCGAGGATGAGGCCGGCGAAGAGCAGCGCCTCGCTGCTCACGTAGATCCACATGCCGAAGGACGCGGCCTCGCGCTGGCGGCGGAGGCTGTCCCAGGGCTCGCGAAGCGCCTCGCTCACGTCTGCCGCCCCTGCATGCGGTGCGGCGCGCGCTCGGTGTGATGCGGCCCCTCCCCGTCCGGATGGTAGTCGTAGGGGCCGGTGTCCACGACGGGCGGGCTGCGGAAGTTGTCGCGCGGCGGCGGCGAGCTGGTCTGCCATTCCAGCCCGGTGGCCTCCCAGGGGTTGTCGCCGGCGCGCTTGCCCCAGAACAGCGACCAGGCGAGGTAGCCGATCGGCAGGAGGTAGGCGCCGGCCAGGATGACCGCGCCGGCCGAGGACAGGATGTGCCAGACCTGGAACTCCGGCGGATAGACCTGGTAGCGGCGCGGCATGCCGAGGAAGCCCATGATGAACATGGGAAAGAAGGTGAAGGCGAAGCCGAAGAACATCAGGATGGCGCCGAAGCGCGACCAGAACTGCGGGTAGAGCCGCCCGGTGACCTTCGGCCACCAGAAGGTCAGCCCGCCGTAGAACGCCGTCACCGCCCCGCCGACCATGATGAAGTGGAAATGCGCCACGACGTAGTACGTGTCGGTCACGTGCACGTCGATGGGGATCGAGGCGAGGACCAGGCCCGTCAAGCCCCCGATGGTGAACAGCCCGATGAAGCCGAGGGCGTAGAGCATCGGCGCCTCGAAGGTGATCTGGCCGCGGTACAGCGTGAAGGTCCAGTTGAACACTTTTATGGCGGACGGCACGGCTATGACGAACGAGAGGAAGGAGAACGCGAGGCTCACGTAGAGCGACTGGCCCGAGACGAACATGTGATGGCCCCAGACGAGGAAGCCGATCACCGCGATCCACATGATCGCGTAGACCATGAAGCTGTAGCCGAAGACCTGGCGGCGCGAGAAGCAGGTGATCAGCTCGCTGACCACGCCGAAGGACGGCAGGATCATGATGTAGACGGCCGGGTGGCTGTAGAACCAGAACAGGTGCTGGAACAGCAGCGGGTCGCCGCCGCGCGCTGGGTCGAACACCGGCAGGCCGAAGGCGCGCTCGGCGACGACCAGCAGAAGCACGGCGGCCAGCACCGGCGTCGCGAGCACGATCACCAGGCTGGTGCCGTAGATCGCCCAGACCAGCAGCGGCAGGCGGAACCACGTCATTCCCGGCGCGCGCAGCAGGTGGATGGTGGCGATGAAGTTCACCCCCGTCGCGATGGAGGAGAAGCCGACCAGCACGACCGCGAGCGCCGCCGTCAGCACGTAGCTGTTGGAGTAGGTGGTGGAATAAGGCGTGTAGAAGGTCCAGCCCGTGTCCACCCCGCCTGCGACGAGTGCGAACAGCAGCAGCGCGCCGGCGCCGATGAACAGGTACCAGGAGAACAGGTTCAGCCGCGGGAAGGCCAGGTCGCGCGCGCCGATCATGAGCGGCAGCAGGAAGTTGCCGAGGGTGTTGGGGATGGACGGCACGAGGAAGAACCAGACCATCACCAGCCCGTGCAGGGTGAACATCCGGTTGTAGCCGTCGGCCGACAGCAGGTCGGCGGCCGGGGTGACGAGCTCGATCCGGATCGCCACCGCAGCGGCGCCGCCGATGAAGAAGAACACGGTGAGCGCCGCCATGTAGAGCAGCGCGATCCGCTTATGGTCCGTAGTCAGGAACCACGAGGCGATGCCCTGCTCGGCCGTGAGATAGCTGTCGCCAGCATGGGGCCGTGCGGGCGCCGTCGGTGCGTGCGGGGTCGCGATCTCGCTCATGATGGGCCCTCCGTGCGCAGCGACCGGATATAGGCGATCAGCCGAACCAGCTCGTCCTCGCCGACCAGCCCGGCGAACGAGGGCATGAGCGGCTGGTAGCCCGCCACCACGTCCCGCTTGGGTTGCAGGATGGAGTCGCGGATATACGCCTCGTCCGCGCGCACCACGCGACCGTCCGCCAGGTTCACCGCCCGGCCATACACGCCCGCGAGACCCGGCGCCCGCACCACCGTGGACCCCTCATGGCACCCGGCGCAGCCGAGCGAGACGAACAGCGCGCGCCCTTCGCGGCCCAGGTCGTCGCCTTCCGGCTGGGCCGCCAGCCAGCGCGCGTAATCCTCCGGCTCCATTACCGTGACCGTGCCGCCCATCCGGGCATGCAGCGTGCCGCAGTACTCCGCGCAGAACAGCGTATATTCGCCCGTGAGGGTCGCCCGGAAGCGCAGCTCGGTGAGCCGGCCGGGCAGCACGTCCTGCTTGATGCGGAAGGCGGGGACGAAGAACGAGTGGATCGCGTCCTCCGAGGTCATCAGCAGCCGTACCTGCTCGCCGCGCGGGACGTGCAGCGCGTCGATCTCGCGCGCTCCGTTCGGGTGCTGCGCCTTCCACATCCACTGCTTCGCGGTCACGTGGATCTCGAGCGCGTCCGGCCCGGGCTGGAAGGCGCTCAGCTCGGTCGAGCCGGCCCAGGCGAAGATGAACAGCGCCAGCAGAAGGGTGGCCGCGGTCCAGCCGACCTCCACCTCCCGGTTCACCAGCTCGGGCAGCGCGCCGCGCCGGGCGGAGGAGCCGCGGCGGTAGCGGATGCTGAAGGTCAGCACCAGCGCCCCCACGAGCGCCAGGATGGCGCCGGAGATGACGAGCAGGAAGATGACGATCGCGTCCACCTTCCCCGCGGCCTCGGAGGCGGCCACGGGCCAGACGCTGATCCCGCTCATCCCCCCTGCTCCCGCCGGCGCCGGCGCGAGAGCGCGAGCATGAATGCACCTAGGCTCACCAGCGTGGCCAGGGTTCCCGCCGTGAGCGCCTGCTTCACAAAGCCCGTGTAGATGCCGTGCGCCGCGTCGAAGCCGTAGCAGAGCAGGCGCAGCCGCTCCCCCAGGCTGCCGAGCCGGCCGGCGGACGCCTCCACCAGCGCCAGGCGCAGCGCATCCGGCTGCAGGTCCAGCCCGCCCAGGGCGCGAGACACCCGCCCATCTGCAGCCAGCACCAGCGCGCCGAGCGGGTGAGCGTACTGGTCCCGGGCGGCGTCGTAGGCGGCGCGGTAGCCCAGCGCCGCCTGCGCCGCCGCCAGCGTGCCCGCATCGCCGGACAAGAAGCGCGCGCTGGCCGCGAGCGGCGTGGCGCCGAGCTGGGCGGCCTTCATCGCTGCCGCGTCCGCCGGCCCGTCCCGCGGGTTGATGCCCAGCACGAGCAGGGTGTAGTCCAGGCCGGGCCGCAGCCCTGTCTCGCCCAGCGCCGCTGCCGCCATGGTGAGCGCGGTGCCGCACAGGGTCGTGCAGGTGTAGTCGGCCATGATGAGCACGCCGGGCCGGCCGGCCAGCACCTGGGCCGGCGTCGCGGCGCGGTTCGCCTCGTCCACCAGCGGCAGGTCCAACGGCAAGTGGGCGCCCGGCGGCGGCGCGAGCTCCACCGCTGCCAGCTCCGCCTCGGTCAGCGCGGCCATGGCGGGCGCGGCGAACAGCAGGGCGGCCAGGAGAAGGACCGTCCTCATGGCGGCGCAGTCCGCGCTGCTTGCGGCCACACGGGAAGCGGCACGCCGGGCTCGGGTTCCTGCAGCGGCGCGTAGGCTGCCTGCCCCCGGCCGGCGAGGATCTCCATCGCCCGCGCTACGGGAATGCGCAGGCGGCCGCTCTCGCGATCCACCCAGGCGTAACCGACCAGTTGTTCGCGCTGCGCCGCCTGGAAGTCGCGCAGGTCGCCCGCCGGGTCGCTCTGGAGGCGCGGCGCCGGGAAGCGGGCGGGCTGCTCGACCGCCACGTGAACGGCCATCCAGCGGTAGTAGGCGTAGAGCCCGCCCATCGAGACGAACAGGAAGGCGGCCGTGCCCAGACCGACCCCGAGCACTATCCAGGACCAGAGCCCGATCGGCTCGCGCTGCGCAGCCAGCCCCGACTCACGCGCCATGAGCGACCTCCCCGCGGCGCGTGAGGCCGGACGCGAGCGGGCCGTAGGCGACGCCGACCCAGAGGCCGCCCACCGCCAGCACGCCCAGCAGGCCGGTCAGCAGCGCCGCGGCGCCGAACGCGGGCGCGACGATCCACATCAGGTGCGCGAGGATGCCGGCCAGCACGCACGACCCGAGACGGGCCAGCGCCGCCGGGCTGCGACGGATGCGGGCCAACAAGAGAGCCGCGAACGGCAGCAGCCCGGCGAGCAGGAGGGAGGCGGCCTGCAGGGTCAGCCAGCCCCAGCCCTGCCGCAGCAGGAACCACTCCGCCTTCGCGGGGAGGTCGCCGTACCAGGCAACCAGGTATTGCGAGAAGCCGAGATAGAGGCCGCCGAGCGCCGTCGCCATCAGCAGCGCCGCGAGGTCGCCCGCGCGGCCTTTCGCAGCGCCCTCCGGCTCGGGGCGCAGCATGGCCGCCCAGGCGAGCGCCGCGAGAAGCTGCGTGACCAGGGCCGCCATGCCGAACGCGGTGGACTTGAAATGCGGGTCGAGCGACAGCAGCCAATCGAGCGCCAGGGCCGTGGTCGCGACGAAGTGGAACACGAGGCCGAGTGCTGCCACCAGGGTCCGGAACCCGCCCCCGCGCAGCAGCACGAGCAGCAGGGCGATCGTCGACCAGCCCGCGACGGCTGCGAGGGCGCGCACGCTGAAACCCGCGGGGTTGAGGTAGAGCCGCGCCACGTCCGGATGCACGGTCACGCCTGGATCGGTCACCCAGGGATAGATCGCGGGCAGGCCCAGCAGCAGCGGCACGACGAGCGGCAGGAAGACGGGCAAGCTGGCCGCCGCGGGCGCCAGCGCCGGCCAGAGGGCGCCGCCCCAGCGCCCGCCGGTCAGCGCCTGGATCGCGAGCAGCGTCATCGCGCCGAGCGCGATCAGCCCCCAGAAGGCCAGGCCGATCAGCCAGCCCGCCACCGGCGCACCGGCCGGCGCGAGCAGCGCCCACACGCCCAGCACCAGCCCGGCGCCGGCGCCGATGGCGGCGGACCGCCCTGCCCTGTCGTGCAGCCACGCGAGCGGGCTCATGGCACTCGCTCCGCGGCTTCGGGCGCCTCGGCCAAAGTTGCGTAACGGGAGAGCTGGAGGGCGCGGATATAGGCGGCGATGGCCCAGCGGTCCTCGGACGCGACGCGGGCGGCATACGAGTACATCACGCCGTAGCCGTTGCTGATGACGTCCACGAAGTAGCGCGCCGGCACCGCCCGCAGCCGCCGCGTATGGTACGACGGCGGCGCCGGGAAGCCGCGCCGCACGATCATGCCGTCGCCGTCGCCGGCGGCGCCGTGGCAGGGCACGCAGTCGATCGCGAAACGCTCCTGCCCGCGGGCCAGCAGCGCCGGGGTGGGCTCAGGCGGGGTGTCGAGCCGCCGTTCGCGCGCCAGGTCGCCGCGCGCGACGACGCCCGGGGGCAAGGGCCGCGCCGTCGTGCCGTTGGCCCAGACGCTGGTAGGCTCGTAGGTGTCCATGCGGCGCTGCTGCACCATGTTCGGCAGGCATCCCGCCAGCGATAGTGCGAGCAGCGGTGCGACCCGACGCGTGTTCATGGCGCCACCGCCTGGACCGAGAGGGGGCCGAGGCCGTCCAGCAGGGCTGCGAGCCGCACCGGGTCGGTGTCCGGGTCGGCCACGGACAGGAAGAAGCGGTCCTGGCTGGCGCGGTCGAAGCCGGGCGCGGCGAAGATCCGGTCATGCAGGCGCGGCAGGCCGGCCGCGGCGAGGAAACCCACGAACCCGGCGACCGCGGCGGCCAGGATGCCCACCTCGAAGCTCACCACAAGGAAGGTCTGCCAGCTATTCGCCGGCCGCCCGCCCGCGTCGAACCGGTAGGCGACGACGGCGGAATACCAGCACAGGGCGTAGGTGAACGCCGCCCCCGCAAGCCCGGCCAGCAGCATGTGGAGGCGCAGCCGATTGGGCGGCAGGCCCAGCGCGTCCGGCAGGCCGTCCACCGGGAACGGCGTATGCGCATCGAGCCCGCGCAGCCCCGCCTCCCGCGCCCGCCGGGCCGCGGCGAGCAGCGCGTCCGGATCGCCGAACTCCGCGAGAAGCAGCGGCGTCATGCGCCGCCCCGCTGGCGGTACAGCAGCCTGCTCAGGTCGTGCATGGCGACGACGGGCAGCAGGCGGGCGAAGCACATGAACATGAAGGCGAAGAAGCCCAGCGACCCCGCGAGCACCGCCCAATCCCAGATGGTCGCGTACCAGGGCCGCCACATGCTGGGCAGGTAATCATGCGACAGCGTGTCCCAGATGATCAGGATGCGCTCCATCCACATGCCGACATTGACCAGCAGGCTGACGACGATCAGGATCGCGACGCTGCGCCGCGCGCGGGTGAACCACAACACATGCGGCGCCAGCACGTTGCAGGCGAGCATGCTCCAGTAAAGCGCTGCGTCGTCGCCGGTGAGCTGGTGGATCAGGAAGGTGCGCTCGGCGCGCTCGCCGGCGTACCAGGACATGAACCACTCGGTGAGATAGGACAGGCCCATCACGATCGATGCCGCGAGGATCACTTTCGCCATCGACTCGAAATGCCGCGTGGTCAGCACGGATTCCAGCCCGAAGCCCCGGCGCATCAGGGCGGCGAGCAGCACCACCATGGCGAAGCCGGAGAACAGCGCGCCGACCACGAAATACGGCGGGAAGATCGACTCCTGCCAGCCCGGCATCAGCCCGGCGGCGAAATCCATGCCCACCACGCTGTGCACCGAGACGACCAGCGGCACGGCCATCGCCGCCATGGCGCGATACACCGAATCATGCAGCGCCCAGTGCCGGGCCGAGCCGCGCCACCCCATCGCCAGCGCGCCATAGACCACCTGCCCGGCGCGCGTCTCCGCCCGGTCGCGCAAGGTGGCGAGGTCGGGCAGCAGGCCCAGCGTGAAGAACATGATCGAGAACAGCAGGTAGGCGAGGATCGCCCAGAAATCCCAGACGAGCGCCGAGCGCCACTGCGGCCAGAGCTGCATCGTGTTCGGGTAGGGCGCGAGCCAATAGGCGAGGTAGGGACGGCCGAGATGCAGGATGGGGAACAGCCCGGCGATGGACACCGCGAACAGCGTCATCGCCTCGGCAAAGCGGTTGATGGCGGCGCGCCAGGGCTGCCGGGTCAGCAGCAGCATCGAGGAGATCAGCGTGCCGGCGTTGCCGATGCCGACCCACCAGACGTAGTTCGCGATGGGGAAGCCCCACACGATCGTGGTGTTGTTGCCGAAAATGCCGATGCCCTTGATGAACAGCCAGGCGATGCACCCCACGAAGCCCAGCGTCATCACGAACGTGACGCCGAAGGCGATCCAGTAACGGCGTCCCGCCGGGCGCAGCATCAGCGGGTCGGCAACGGTGCTGACCAGGCCGCCGTAGCTGGCGCCCTGCGGCAGCAGCCCGCCGGCGCCGCTCACGATCCGCCCTCCTCGGCGGCCGGGTTCGGGTTGCGCACCGCCGCGAGATAGGTGGTGCGCGGCCGGGTGCCGAGATGGCCGAGCAGCGCGTAATGCTGCGGTTCACGCCGCAGCGCGGTTATGGGCGAGTCCGGGTGCTTCAGGTCGCCGAAAGTGATGGCCTGCGACGGGCAGGCGGACTGGCAGGCGGTGACGACCTCCCGGGCGCCGATCTCGCGTCCCTCCCGCTCTGCGCTCCGGCGGGCGGCGCTGATGCGCTGCGTGCAGTAGGTGCACTTCTCCATGACGCCGCGGGCGCGCACCGTGACCTCGGGGTTGCGCTGCGCAGCCAGCACCGGGGCGCCCTGGTTGGCGTATTCCTGCCCGTCGGCGTAGCCGAACCAGTTGAAGCGCCGGACCTTGTATGGGCAGTTGGCCTGGCAGAAGCGCGTGCCGATGCAGCGGTTGTACACCTGCACGTTCAGCCCCTCCGCGTCGTGGATCGACGCCTCGACGGGGCAGACCGGCTCGCAGGGCGCATGCTCGCAATGCATGCAGGGCACCGGCTGGAAGCCGGGGCGCGGGTCCTCCGGCGGACCGAGGTCGTAGGTGTCGATGCGCAGCCAGTGCATCTCGCGGCCGCGCGCGACCTCGTCCGGCCCCACCACCGGCACGTTGTTCTCCGACTGGCAGGCGATCACGCAGGCGTTGCAGCCGATGCACAGGCTGGTGTCGATCACCATGGCCCAGGCATGCGTGTCGCTCACGCGGTCGGGGTTCAGGCTCGGCGGCCACACGGGCGGCCGGGATTCGCCGCGGGCGAGCTCGTCGGCGCGGACCGTCGGGAACAGCGCGCGCGCCTCGCCTTCGAGCCGCCGGTCAGGTTGCTCGAACAGCAAGTTCGTTCTCCCGCCCGTCCCCTCCATCGTGAGGCCCGCCATGATCCAGGGCGCGTCCGGGCTGCGCAGCGCATAGGCATCGGCGCCGAGCCCATCGCCGATCGCGCCGGCCCGGCGCCGTCCGTAGCCCAGCGTCAGCGCCACCACGCCGGGCGCCGTGCCGGGCCGGACCAGCACCGGCGCGTCGATCTGCCGGCCGCCCAGGGCGAGGCGCACCACGTCCCCGTTCGACAGCTTGCGGCGCCGCGCGTCCTCGGGCGAGAGCATCGCCGCGTTGCCCCAGACCTGCCGGGTCAGCGGCTTCGGGCATTCCTGCAGCCAGGCATTGTTGGCGAAGCATCCGTCCCAGACGCTCGGGTCCGGCCGCAGCACCAGGGTCAGCTCCGCGGGCGCAACGGGTGGCGCCAGGTCGGGCAGAGCAGACGGAGGCGGCGTCACGCGCGGGGCGGCGCTGTCCGCCACCACGCCGTCGTGCAGGACCTGGCGCCACCACGCCTCGAACGTCTCCGGCGGGCGCTGCGCCGCCCAGGTGTCGCGGACCGCTGCGTGCGCGGTCGCCTCGTCGGTGCCGAGCAGGGCGCCGAGCAGCCAGGGCGCCGAGCGGGTGTTATAGAGCGGCAGGATCAGCGGCTGGGCAAGCGACGCCGTGCCGTCGGTGGCCCGAAGGTCGCCCCAGTCCTCGAGCGGGTGGGATTCCGGCAGGTGCCAGCGGCAAAGTGCTGCCGTCTCGTCGTGGTAGGGGCCGAAATGGACGCTGAACGCACCCGAGCCGCCCAGCGCCTGCGCGAAGCCGGCCGACGCGTCGTAGGCGGGGTTGGCGCCGAGCACCACCAGCGTGTCTACCTGCTTGGCGGCCAGCGCCTCGATGAGCGCGTCGAGCGGCGCTGGGGGCTCCGCCGGGCCGACCGGCTCGATGTGCTCCACCGGGGCGCCGAGCCGGGCGTTGATCCAGTGCGCGAGGGCGTGGACCTCCGGCGGCTGCCACTCGCCCACGAGCACCAGGGCCTCGCCCGGGCGGGACTGCAAGTCGGCGGCGGCCGCATCCAGGAAGCGCTGCGCCTCGGGCGGCAGGACAGGCGCGGGCCGGCCTGAGCCGAGCCGCGACGCGAGCGCGATGGCGAGGTCCCGCACCAGGGTGGGCGTGGCGGCAAGGCGATGGTCCGCCTTGGCGCCGGTGGCCGTCAGCACCGGCTCGGCGGCGTAGAAGCGGGACAGCGCAGCCTTGTTCTCCCAGCGCGCCGTCCGGTGCGCGGCGAAGCCGCGGGCATGGCGGATCTGGTCCGGGCCGGGTCCCAGCGGATCGGCGTCCAGCGCCAGCACGACCACGGCGCGGTCGAGCTGCGCCAGGCTGGCGAGCGGCCGCCCGAAGGCGAGCACGGCGCCGGCCCGGGCGTTGCTGTCCCCGATCGGCTCGTAGCCGTGCCAGCGCATCGCCGGGTAGCGCGCCTGCACCTGGCCCATCAGCCGCAGCAGCGTGGGCGAGGTGACATGGCCGGTCAGCAGCCGCAGCCCCTCCCCGCCGGTCGCCTCGAAACGCCGCAGCCGCGGCCGCAACGCCGTGAGAAAGCCGTCCCAAGAGGCGATCCGCGTCCCTTCCCGCACGGCGCGGGACCGGTCGGGGTCGTAGAGCGACAGCACCGCCGCCTCGGCGAAGGCATCGGTGGAGCCCAGGCTCGCAGGGTGCCCGGCGTTGCCCTCGACCTTGGTCGGCCGCCCCTCGATGGAGCTGACGATCACGCCGCGCCCGTAGCCGTTCAGCGCTAAGCTGGTGGCGAAGCGCAGCGGCACGCCGGGAACGATGCGCTCGGGCTGCTCGACATAAGGGACGATCTCCTCGGCCGGCTTGCCGCACGCGGAGAGGCTGACGGCGGAGGCGAGCAGCCCGAGCGCCGCCTGCCGGCGCGTGAGGGACGGCGCGTCCGTCATCGGTGGCACCGCGAGCAGTCCGTGAGATGCTCGGGCTTGATGCCGTAATGGGCGAGCAGCGCCGGCCCGCGCTCCGCCTGGTCCGCCGGCGGCTTCCAGTCCATGTCGTAGATCTCCGAGGCGGGGCGAAGGTTCGGCGCCGGGTTGCGGTGGCAGTCCAGGCACCAGCCCATCGTCAGCGGCGCCACCTGGCGGACCTGCGGCATCGTGTCGATGGCGCCGTGGCACGTCGAGCAGCCCACGCCGTTGGTGACATGCACGCTGTGATCGAAGAACACGTAGTCGGGCAGCACGTGCACGCGTTGCCAATGGATCGGCGCGTTCTCCGCGAGCGAACGCCGCACGGGCGCGAGGATGGCCGCGTTGGTCCAGATCTGCGAGTGGCAGGTCATGCAGGTGTGGGTGGGCGGGATGCCGGCGAAGCGCGACTGCTCGACCGAGGTGTGGCAGTAGCGGCAGGCGACGCCCAGGCCGCCCACGTGGTGCTCGTGGCTGAACTGTATGGGCTGCTCGATCACGATGTCCTGGCGGGTGGCGTGCGACGTGTAGGGCATCGCGATCAGCAGCCCGAGCCCGCCGACGAGCAGCACGGCCGCGCCTAGCAGCACAGCGCGGGCCAGGGTGTTCGCATAACGTGGGAAGATCTGCGCCATGGCGCCCCTGGCTTGTTGGGGGCACCGTGCACCACCGGAGAGCTACTCTCAAGCTGCCCAAGCATCCGCTCGCGAGAAGGTTAGAGTGCCGGGGGTCCGGCCCGCGGCGGAGGCGGATGGGAATCGAACCCACCGCTCGTTGTTGACGAGCCCACGGTTTTGAAGACCAGGGAGGCCACCAGACCCCAATCACCTCCGGGAAGAGCAGCGCGCCGGAGGCGACCGGGTTTCACCCTGATCGTCCCAGCACCCGCCGGTCGGCGACCCGGCGGGTGAAGCCGGTCGCGTCCAGGTGCTCCAGCAGCGGCACGCTGTACTTGCGCGAGATGCCCAGCGCCGCGCCGACCTCGGCCACGCGCAGCCCCGGCCCGGCCTCCAGCAACTGGATCAGGCAGCGCTGCGCCGCCTCGATGGCGTCGCGGTGGAACAGCACGTCGCGCTTCTGCACCCGGTCCGTGGCGCGCACGACCAGGCCGTCCCGCACCAGCCGATCCAGCGCGCGCCGTGACGGCAGGTCGGCCGCGAGCTCGCCAGGGTCGGGGGGCGAGAGCCCGGCCCGGCGCAGCGCGTCGGCCAGGGCAGTAGTCAACGCGGCATCCTGGCGAGCGCGCGCCTGGTCGCGGTCCGGCCGGGCCAGCCCCACGGCCCCGCCGACCCGCCGCAGCGCGCCCTGTGCCGCGAGCCGATCCAGCGCGTGGTCCAGCACGCCTGGCGCCACCCCGGGCAGCAGCGTCTGCAGCCGCTCCCGCGGCAGCCCCTCGGGATAGGCGCTCTCCTGAGCGGCGAGGACGCCGGGCACCTGCCGGAGCACCGCCTCGTAGGCCGGCCGCGACACGGCGACCCGCCCGCCGCCGACCACCGCGAAGAACTCCTGCAGCAGCGCCGCCACCCGCGCCGGCGCTAGGCCCGTGAGCTGTGCGATGCGCCCGAGCCCGACGCCGAGGCCGCCGGCCCGCTCCAGCTCCGTCGCCGCGATCCCGCACGCATCCGCCCCGGCCAGGGCCAGGAGCCGGGCCGCCACCGGCGCCGCATGCCGTCGCAGCCGCACGGCCCCCGGGTCCAGGATCAGCCCGCCCGCCACGGTCAGCGACGGGGAGGCGGAGCGCAGGATGAAGCGGTCGCGGGCCGGAGCGGAGACCGGAAGCGCGCACCGGAGCTGCGCCGGGGCGGCCTCCCCCGGCGACAGCTCGTCGCGGTCGAGCAGCCGCAGGCGGACCTCCGTCTCGGCGGTGCCGTGCAGCAAGTGCAGGCGCATGCCGGTCCGCAGCACCGGGGCGCCGGCGGTAGCCTGGAGCATGACGCTCAGCCAGGTGGACGGCGGCAGCAGGCCGGGCGCCGTGAGCGCAGCGCCGCGGGCGACCTGCGCCGGCTCCACCCCGCGCAGGTTCACGGCGACGCGCTGCCCGCAATCGACCGAAGCGGCCGGCGCGCCATGCACCTGCAGGCCACGCACGCGCGCCGCCAGCCCGGCCGGCGCCACTTCGAGCTCGTCCCCCACCCGGAGCGGACCCCGGCGCAACGTGCCCGTGGCCACCGTGCCGTGGCCCGGCACGCTGAACGCGCGATCCACCGGCAAATAGGGGAAGCCCCCGTCGTCGGCCGGCCCGACCGCGTCCAGCGCGGCCCCGAGCGCCTGACGCAGCGCGTCCAGCCCCTGCCCTGTCACGGCGGAGACCGGCACGGGGGCGGGCGCCTCCAACCCCGCCTCCGCCGCGAGCGCTGCGGCCTCCAGGGCGACGGAATCGGCCTGGGCCGCATCGAC
>JBBSIT010000045.1:0-13201 GCA_038231995.1 Acetobacterales bacterium
AGCACAATGCGCTCCACGGCCGTCGGCAGGACCGTCGTAGCGCACGGGACCGTCTTCATCCAAAGCTTGAATCACGACTCGCCCTCTACGGATAATGGGTACTAGCGGCACTGCTCGCAACGCTACTCGCCGACGCGCAGCACGATCTTGCCTCGCACATGGCCCTGCTCGAGGCATTGCTGCGCCGCCTGCGCCTCGTCCAGCCTGAAGGTCCCGGAGATCACGGGATGCACCTTGCCCGCGTCGATCAGCCCAGCGATCTCGTTCAACTGCTCGCCGTTCGGCCGCGCCATGAGGCGCGTGCCCCGCGCCCCGCGTTCACGTGCCCGGTCCTGGGACGGCTGCGTCAGGGTCGAGACAAGGATGCCGCCCGGCTTCAGCACGGCCCAGGACCGTTCCTGCGTCTCGCCACCGATCAGGTCCAGCACGACGTCCACGTCGTGCACGGCGTCCTCGAAGCGCTGGCGCTTGTAGTCGATGGCATCATCGGCGCCGAGGCTCCGTGCGAACTCGACATCGTCGGTCCCGACCGTCGTGGCGACGTGTGCGCCGCGCGCTTTGGCGAACTGGATGGCGAAGTGGCCGACTCCTCCGGCGCCGCCATGGATCAACACGCGCTGACCTGCCTGCAGGCCGCCGTAGTCGAACAGGCCCTGCCAGGCCGTCAGGCCGGCGAGCGGCACCGCAGCCGCCTGGACGTGATCGAGGCGTTGCGGCTTGGCAGCCATCTCGGTCGCCTTGACCACCACGTACTCGGCATAGCCGCCACGGTCTGGCCCAAGCATCGCGTAGATGGGATCGCCCGGCCTCAATGTATGGGCGCGCGTGCCGCAGGTCTCGACGGTGCCGGAGACGTCGCGGCCCAGCACGATGGGGAGTTGGTCCTGCTTGACCATCGGATAACCGCCGGAACGGGTCTTGTAATCCACCGGGTTGACGCTGACCGCATGAACCCTGAGCAGCACCTCGTCGTCCTGCGGCTGAGGGAACGGCACGTCCTCCAAGCGAAGGACCTCCGGTCCGCCAAAGGTGTGGATGCGAACGGCCCTGTTGCCCGGCATGGCTTGCTTCCCGATCCAGTGAGTAGGAACGAGCAGCCCAGAACAGGGAATGACAGGCGCGGTTGCTGACCGGCTCCGGCCTCGTCCGAACTTGTGATGTCGAGACGCGGCCCGTTCCGGCGTACGGAGCCTATGCTCCTGCGCTCTCCCACGCGGGCCTGCTGGCCGCCACCGCGGGCGCCAGCATGGGTGGGACGCCCACTGCCGGGATGGACGACGACAAGCTCGCTGAGCGGCGCCGGCACCTGGCCGAAGAACAACGCGGGCTCGAGCGCCAGCGACAGGAGCGGGACCGTTTGCGTCAGCACCACATCCAGGCCCAGGCAGTCCGCACCAGCCTGGAGGCGTTCTGCGCCCGCGTCCGTGGACGCCTGGATACGGCAGCGTTCTCCAACAAGCAGGCGATCTTGCAGTCGCGACCGCGGCCTGGTATCGCAAGAGGCGCCCAACCTTTGCCGGCACCCTCGCCGCTGTCCGTCGCGAACTCTGGCGTGAACAGGGCTTCCCCACGTCCCACCATGCGCCAGAGGTGAGGAAACTCCGACCCGCACTCCGCGAGGGTATCGCCCACGCGCTCTGCCAGCCGCATGATCACAGCGGATTGGCAAAAGCCAAGCTGAGGAACCGATTGACCTGACGAGAGACGCATGCGGAAGGCGATGTCTTGGACGCAGCAGGGGCCAGGCTCAGCAGGCGGCCACACAAGATCGGCACGGCGTCCTCGCACCTGCCGAGAAGGGGCAGCACCTGAGCCGCATTCTCAACACTGCCGAGCCACTCGCCACGCACTATGACGAACCATCCCGTGTCCTGATGCCAAAGCTGCTGCATCGCGTGCAGACGGTCTCGGAGTTCGACATCCGATCCCGTGAGGTGATTTCCCAGATGTCCTGTCGCTCTCCCGTGCTGCGATGCGGCTTCTGATGCGCTTTCAGTTCTCGCGGCGTGGTGCTCACCGGGACGGATGCTCTCCTACTCGAATGCCGTGGCCTCAGGCCTGAACTTAAGCTCCTTGGCGTTGTCCCGGACCACGCTCACCTCGCTTTCCGCAAAGCCGTCCGCAGCCTCGCCCTCGATCTCGAGCGTCAGCTTGAGTTTCGCCCCCGGCGTACGCTGGAACTCCATGACGACTGCGTTGAGGATCGTATCGAAGGACTTGACCGGCCGAACCATGTCGATCTCGACGGAGCCGTAGAAGCGGCGCGGGCGCGTGGCGCCAGCGTCCGCCGGCGAAGCCGTGCCGGACCTGCCGTCCGGCGCCGTCGGACCATTGAGGACATCAACCGCATCAGGACCGGAAGCCGCCCTCGGCATGGCCTCTGCCATCTGGGTGCGCGCCTCCGCCGCGCGCACCAGCATGGCGCCCGGCACGGGATGCTCGGGCGGGTTCCTGGCCCAGATCAGGTTGCGGTATCGACCGGTTGCCTCGTCGAAGCCATCCGCATAGCCGAACTGCGGGTCAAGCTTTACGACCGCGTCGCGCACCGCAGCGTCCAGCACCACCTTGTCGCGGTGCTTCGGCAGGTAGGCGTACTCGGCGAACCCGCCGGCAATCTCGGACAGCCCCAAATGGGGCCTGTCGCCGGGCCAGATCGGGCCCAGCGCGTGCCACAGTCGCTCGGCGCCGAGGCGCTCGAGCACGATGCCGTCCGCCTTCGCCTTCTCATAGACGACGGTCGGGACTGCGGCGCGATCCCGCGACGAGATCAGGCTGTGCTCCAGGTCGAACGGCTTGCCCGGCGTCTCGCTCCGCACGGGGTAGAGGACGTGGCTCCACGCCGCGCGCACGGCCTTCTGCGCGCCCTCCCGATGCGTTCTCGCCCGCTCCTTGGCGTCGGTGATCTGCACCGTCCTGAGCTGATCCAGCAGGCGCTTGTCCTCGACGATGCGCTGCCAGGCGAGCGACCGGCGCATGGCCTCGCGCGCCGTCGCCAGGCCTGCCTCGTCGGCCGCGACGAAGAGCAGCGTGTTCCGGAATCGCCGCTGCGACGCCCTGGAGTGGGTGAGCACCTCACCGACCGCGTCCGTCGCCGGGGACTTCACGGCGCCCTTCCCGGCATGCGGCGATGATGGCCCGAGCACCACGAGCGACAGCGCCTGCGCCTCATCGACCGACACCGGGTCGTCCGTCGCGGCAAAGACGCGGTGGAAGCCGCCCTTATGGCCCGCGTCGTCGCGCAGGACGTCCGTAATCACGGCGTCCACCTCATGGTCCGGCAGCGCCCGGGCCTGATCCTCGGCCAGCCGGCCCAAGGTCGGCTCCGTCGAGAACCAGTAGCGGCCGGCCTCCTCGTAGAGATAGGTCGCGCCCTCCTTCAGCTCGCGCAGCGCCTCGCCGAAGATCGCGAGCTGATCGCCCGGCTCCGCGCAGGCGAGGCGCAGGTCGTGGCCGTTCAGCCCGGCGTTGGGCTGGCCCACGCACGGCGCCGAGCAGATGAACACGCCGCGGGCGGCGCGCGTCGCGGCGCGCAGCTGCGAGATGCGTCGGGAAGGGTTGGCTTCCAGCCGCGCCGGCAGCGCGCCGTCGCCGTCCACCTCCTTGTCCAGCACGGAGCCCCAGGCCGGGTCGAGCGGGTAGAGGACGCTCGCGCGCACCTTGTCGTGGGCCACCGGCACCCGGGCGGGCGTGATCAGCGGGTCGTGCGTCTGCGCGTGCCACAGCACGCCGACGACGTTGGCCATGAAGCGGAGCACGCCGCGCGTGCGCTGAAACTTCTCCAGGCTCGCCCAGTCCTTGGAGAGCCGGTCGAACAGCTCGGGGTGGATTGGGTAGGAGAGGCGCAGCAGCTCCAGGTAGCGCGCTTCCTTCGCCTCGGGCGGGAACTCCGCGGCGTTCTTCCGGTACATGTCGTGGAACGCCTTCACCGTCTCGTCGCGCGCCCGCTCGCCCTCGGCGTCGAGCGGCTGGAACAGCCGGCGGCGGATGATCTCGTAGGTCTCGTCGCCTGAAGCCGGCAACCAGGCCGACTGCACGCGGCCGAACACCTTCTCCAGTCGCAGCAACGCGATCTCGCCCCGCATGCCGCCGGCCTCGGCCCGGCTCTCGGGCAGGGAGCCGACGACGAGCACGCCGGGGGCCATCTTGGCCGCCTCGGTGAGCGATTGGATGAACGACAGGAACGCCTCGAACCGATCGTCGTCGAGCTGACGGACGGACATCGTCAGCTCGTCGAGCAGGATCACGCTCGGGCCGACGAGGCGGAACAGCTCCACCAGCAGCTCGGAGCCGGGGTTGGTGCGCCGCCTCGGCCTCCGCGACCAGCTGCAGGCCCTCTTCCCCCGCCAGGCGCCAGGCGATGTAGCCCCACAGCGTCCGCAACGGCGGCCCGTCCTTGAGGGTCAGGGAAACATCTATCCCCTTCGAGGAGCCCACGAACACCGCGCATCTCGGCTTCGGCCATCTCACCGGGCCCAATGCGCCGAGGAGCGGCGCCATGCCTGCGAGGGCGCCCGGGTCAGCACCGCCTCGTTGTTGGAGGCCTCCCACGGCACCAGCTCCTCGATCACCCGGTGCAGGCGCTTGCGCTCCGCGTCCTGCGCTGCCTCGGTCGGGAAATGCTCCGGCCAGGCCGAGGGGTCGTCCACCAGCTACGCGAACAGCACCGCCCGGCACGCCGCCAGCGGCCGCCGCGCCCACCACAGGTGCAGGATCGAGGGATGGCCGTGCCGGATGGACTTCTCCCGCGCGGACGCCTTATCGATGGCCTCCAGGGGGATCGAGACCTCGATGAGCTTGCGGCGGGGAGCGGGCTGGGTCATGCGGTCCTTGGGGTGGTCTTGGGCAGCGGGGGCGGCCCCGCCGGGAGGGCGGCATGCAGCGCCGGGGGAAGCGCGGGCGCGTCAGCCTCGCGGATGGCCTCGATCGGGCGTTCATACAGCAGGAAGTCCTGCAGGTCAGGCGGGGGCAGCTCCGCCTTGGGCCAGAGGCCCTGCAGCAGCTCGGCGCGAAGCTCCATCAGCAGGCGGCCGAGCACGTTCTCCCCCATCAGCCGCTCCGGCTCGACGGGCTTGGCGCCCCAGAACTCGTCCTTCCCGGACTGCTCGACGATGGGCCGCTCGCCGGTCTCGGTCAGCAGGCTGGAAAAGGCGCTGAAGTTCTGCATCAGCTTCACGCGCAGGCACCAGCGCATGATCCCGACCCGGCACGCATCCCAATCCCGCCGGGAGTCCCCGCGATACGGCTCGCCTGCCATCTTCGCCCTCATAGGGCTGACCTGGCCGATGATCAGCCGCTGGACATCCGGCAGGTGCGGGAAGCGGCATGCCTGGTAAAGCGCCTCCGACGCCAGGATGCACACGCCGTTGACGCGCAGCCCAAAGCCGCCGGCCATGTTGGACAGGCCGCGGAACGCCTCCTTGGTCCTAGAGAAGACGACTGACTGCCCGCGCTCATAGGTGCGCAGCCCAGGGCCGTGCAGCACCTCAGCCATCATCGCCCCCAGTTGGCGTCATCCCGGCGGGGACCCCACCGACAGCAGCTCGCCCACGTCGAACATCACCCCTGTCTCCGCGAAGCCCAGCTCCCGCCCGAAGAACCGCCGCACATAGACGGGCCGCCGCGCGAAGCCGGCCTCCACCTGCACGATCGCGAGGATGAAGGCGTCGGGGCTGTTGAGGGAGGCGAGCAGCTCGTTATTGGTCAGGAACACCGTCGCGCCGTCCGCGTGGCGTCCCTTCACCTCGATGAAGCGCAGGCGCCCGGCGCGGGCGTCGCGGCTCTCGATGTCCCAGCCCTTCTTCTCGGCCGAGACGTCCCGCGGCTCGTTGCCGAGCATCCGCTCGGCCGCCATCACCGCCTCCATCGCCAGCCGCTCGACCTCGGCGCGGGACGCCGGGATCTCGGAAAAGCCGGCCGGCGCGCGCGGCCCGGCGGGTCCCCTCCGCGCCGCCAGCAAGCCCTGCGGGATGACCAGCGCGGCGCCCTGCAGCACGGGGGGAAGTGCCGTGATCTCCCGCTCCCGCTGCAGCTCGGCCTGGCGCCGGTGCAGCCGCTCGACCAGACGCTGCGCCGTGGCCTCGGCGTTCGAGGCATTCACGCGCTGCTCCTTTCCGGCGCGCTCCTCCTCGCGCAGCCGCGCCGCGCGTGCGTCCCAGTAGTTCACCTCGCGAGTGAGCCGGGCGTGGACTTCCCGCTCGACCTTGTCGATCTCGGCCACGCGGCGCCGCCTCACCTCGGCCAGGTGCGCCGGCACCAGCTCGGCGACACCGGTGGCGTCGAGCCCCCTCAGGCGGGCTCCAGCCCTGATGCTTTCGAATGTCGCCATGGCTGAGCTGTAACACGCTCCAGCGACAAGGTAATCGAGCCGTAATGCTAGGCCGCGTGGAACAGCGCGTTCGGATCGGGCGTGTAGCGGGCCAGCTTGCCCGGATCGAGCCTGACGCCGAGGCCGGGCGCATCGGGGATGGCCAGGTTGCCCGCAGCGTCCAGGGCGAACGGTTCTGCCAGCAGCCCATCCACGTAGGGGCTGCCGCCGATATACTCCACCAGCGCGGTGTCCAGCGCCGCGGCAAGCTGCAGGTCGGCGGCCAGGCCCAGGGCCGTGTTCCAGCCATGGCCGACATAGGCCACCCCGAAATCGGCGGCCGTCCAGGCGATGCGCCGCTGCTCGCTGATACCGCCCACCTTGGTCACGTCCGGCTGCACGATGTCGAAGGCGCCGCGGCTGAGCCAGGGTAGGAAGGCCTGGCGCCGCGTCAGCACCTCGCCGCCCGCGATCGGCACCCGGCTGCGGCGGCGCAACTCGACGTAGTCCTCGATGGCGTCGGGCTTCAGCGCCTCCTCGAACCAGCCGACTTCGTGGTCCCGCAGCATGTCGGCGGTGCGGATCGCCCATTTCAGGCCGTGCGGCCAATGCGCGTCGCTGGCGCCGGCGTCCACGAACAGCTTGGCGTCCGTCCCGGCCGCCTCCCGCGCCGCGCGCACGATAGCCTCGTCCAGCTTCAGGTCCAGAGCGCGGCCGAACGGCCCCCAGCCGATCTTGAAGGCGCGGAAGCCCTGGGCGCGGTACTCCGCCACCACCGCGCCCATCCGGCCGGGCTCCTCCATCAGCAGGGAGCAGTACGGCTGCACCGTCCGGCGATAGGCGCCGCCGAGCAACTGCCCGACGGACAACCCGGTCGCCTGCCCCAGTATGTCCCACAGCGCGATGTCGATCCCGCTGATCGCATGCGTCAGCGTGCCGCCGCGGCCCATCCAGAAGGTGTTCTGGTGCAGCTTCTCGGCTACCCGCTCCGGCTCCAGCGCGTTCTCCCCGGTCCAGAGCGGCTCCAGCACCTGCAGCGCCGCCTGCACCAGACGCCCGTCGGTGAACACGCTGCCGTGGCCGGTCAGGCCGCATTCCGTATGCACGGCGATCAGCGCGTGGATCGAATCCTCCGGCTTGATCTCGGCGGACCAGCCGCCCTTCGGGCTCTCCCCGAACAGGGGGGCGGCGACGATCGAGCGGATGCGGGCGGGCGGCAATCGGGTCATGCTTCCTCCCGCTCGATGCGGCGCCGGGCGATGATGGTGTCAAAGTCCACGGCGCGGGTCTGGACGAGGATGTGGTCCTCGATCTCCGCCGCCATCGCCTGGATGTCGCCGGACCGGAACACGCGCAGCAGCACGCGATGCTCCTCGACGATGGCGTCCATCGGCTTATGCTGGGTGGACAGGCCGAAGATGATGGTCATCTGGCGGGACAGCGTCTCCCACAGGTCGGAGATGACCTGGTTGCCGCCGGCCCGGCACAGCGCGCGATGGAAGCTGGTGTCCGCGGTGGCGAAGCCGTAGGCGTCCTGGCGGACCGTCATCAGCTCCAGCTCGTCGATGCAGAGCGCCAGGGCCGCCTCGTCTGCCGGGCCATTGCGGCCGTCGCGGATGGCGTGGGTCGCGGCCGCGGTCTCCAGCGCGATGCGCGCCTCGATCAGGTGGTCGATGCGTTCGGGCGTCACCGGGGTCAGTCGGATGCCCTTGTAGGGCGTGTTGACCACCACGCCCTGGCTTTCCAGCAGGCGCAGCGCCTCCCGCACCGGGACGCGGCTGATGCCGAGCCGCTCCGCGACCTCGGATTCCACGATGCGGTCGCCGGGCAGGACCACGCCGCGGGCGGCGGCGGCAATGACCTCCTCGATCACCTTGTCCACCAGCGTGGACGGGCGCAGCCGCCGCCATCCCTCCGGCTGATCAAGCGCCACCACTTGTCCTCGCATCCGCTGCTCCGTCGCAGAACACTGTTGACCGGACCCGTATCGTATACAATCATACACGCCTATTCGTACCGGGAAAGCAGGCATGGTGCAAACCAGGGCGAGCCGAGTTCGATGCGAGATCGATTTCGACCGGGCAGGCCGCCAGGCTGGCTATGTCCGGGCGCCTTTGTCCCGCAACACGGCCGGCTGGGGCACGGTCGAGATACCGATCACGGTGGTGAAGAACGGCAGCGGCCCGACCGTGCTGTTCACCGGCGGCGTGCACGGGAACGAGTACGAGGGGCAGATTGCCGTCTCCCGCCTTGCGCTCGACCTCGATCCGGCGGCCGTGCAGGGCCGGGTCATCATGATGCCGATGGTCAACGTCCCCGCGGCGCTGGCGGACACGCGGCTCAGCCCGGTCGACGACTGGGACATCAACCGCTGCTTCCCCGGCGACCCGCGCGGCACGTTCAGCCCGATGCTGGCGCATTTCCTGGATGCCGTGATCCTGCCGATGGTGGACGTCTCGGTGGACCTGCACACGGCCGGCCACTCCAACGACTCCGCGCTATCGACCAACATGCATTATCTGTCCGACCCAGCGGCCCGGCAGCGCACGATGGACGCCGCCGCCGCCTTCGGAGCGCCGTTCAACGTGGTGTTCGGCGGCGTGGACGAGGGCGGCACCTTCACCTCCTCGGTCGAGCGGCGCGGCATCCTGTCGCTGGGCACCGAGCTCGGCGGCTGGGGCCGGGTCAGCGTGGAGGGCGTGCGCATCGGCCGCCGCGGATTGCTAAATACTCTGAAGCATTTCGGCCTGATGGACGGCACGCCCGAGACGGCGCAGCGCGACGGCTCGCCTGCCACGCGCCACATGCGGGTGCCGAAGCCCGGTTGCTACACCACAGCGCCGGCCGACGGCGTGTTCGAGCCCTGCCACTGCACGGGCGACACGGTGCGGGAGGGAGAGGTCGCGGGCTGGATGCACTCGATGCAGGACGTGGACCGCGCCCCGCAGGAACTCCGCTACGGCCATGGCGGCATCGTCTGGTTCTCCCCCGGTCCTGGCCGGGTGCGCCGGGGCGATTCCCTGGTGGTCGTTATGACCGACTACGAGGACTGAGAGACCGTTTGATAATTCTACTATGCCGGCCATCTGGCCCGGTTCTCTGCGCTTCCGGTGCTCACGGACATAACGTCCGCTCCGCTTTGGTTCTCGACAACCACGCCAGCTGACTCGGCCTAGCGAATTCTCAAACGGTCTCTGACCCCACCGCAGGAGGCTTCCCATGCAGCGCAGAACGTTCGGAACCGCCGCGATCGGCGCCGCCATCCTGGCCGCTGCCCCCCGCATGGCCCGCGCACAGCAGCGGCGCGGCGGCGAGGTGGTCATCGCGATCGTGCAGGCGCCGCCCTCTCTCGACGCGCACATCACCTCGGCCCAGGTGTCGCGCAACATCACGTTGCACATCTTCGAGACGCTGTACGCCCGCGACGAGAACGCCCGCCCGGTGCCGGAGCTGGCCACCGGCGTCACGATCTCCCCGGACGGCAAGACCTACGTCTTCCCAATCCGCCAGGACGTCAAGTTCCACAACGGCAAGGCGCTGGACGCCCAGGACGTGGTGGCGTCGCTGGAGCGCTACCGCAAGCTCGGCGCCTCTGCCACCCTGCTGGCCGCGATCGACACGGTGAAGGCCAGCGGCCCGAACGAGGTGACGGTCACGCTGAAAGCCCCGCAATCCACCTTCCTGGACAACCTGTCCTCCCCCCGCGCCCCCATTGCCATCTATCCGGCGAGCGAGGCGGCGAAGGCGGCCAACCAGATCGATTACATCGGCACCGGGCCATACCGCTTCGTGGAGTACAAGCCCGACAGCCACGTGAGACTGGCGCGCTACGACGGTTACAGGCTCAACCCGGCCGCCAGTGGGCGGGACGGGCTGGCCGGCAAGAAAGAGGTGTTCCTGGACAGCGTCGTCTTCCGCTTCATGCCGGAGGCCGGCGCCCGCAACGCCGCCTTCCAGGCCGGCGAGGTGCATTTCCTGGAGACGGTGGACGCCGAGGTGGCCAAGCGCCTCGGGGCCGACAAGCGCAACGCCATCTACAAGGCGCTGCCCTTCGGCTTCCAGGTGATCAAGTTCAACCACGCCCTGGGCGCCACCGGCGACCTGAACTTCCGCCTGGCCGTGCAGTCCGCGCTGGACATGGAGGAGATCATGGCCCTGAGCTTCCCCGACATCTACCAAATGGACGGAAGCTGGGTGTACCCGGGCTCGCCCTTCCACACGGCCGCCGGGACCGAGAAGTACAACAAGCCCGATCCCGCCGCCGCCAAGGCGCTGCTGGCCAAGTCCGGCTACAAGGGCGAGAAGCTAACCTTCATCACCGACCCGCTGCGCAGCGACCTGGACACGGCGACCCTGGTGCAGGAGCGGCTGAAGGACATCGGCGTCATGGTCGAGGTCTCGGTCGCCGACTGGCCCACCGTGTCCAAGATCGGCTTCACGCCGACCGGATGGAATTTCTGGACCCACGGCTTCGGCATCGAGCCGTACGAGGGCCCGGCCTCCGTCATGCTCCCCTGGGTCAACGGCCTGTCCCAGCAGAAGCCGGACCCGGAGATCGACCGGCTGTATGCCGCGTTGAACGCCGAGCTGGACGAAGCGAAGAAGAAGGCGATCTTCGCCCAGTTCCAGGCCAGGCTCTACGACCAGGCCATCGCGATGAAGGCAGGCAACTACGGCTACTTCCAGGCGGCCACGGCGCGGCTGAAGAATTTCGCGCCGTACCGCATCCCCCGCATGTGGGGGGTATGGCTGGAGCAGGCCTGATCCAGCCTGCAGCATGACCCGCTTCCTGGCGAAGCGCCTGGCCGGCATGCTGCTGGTGCTGGGCCTGGTGTCGCTCATGTCGTTCGCGGTCATCGAGCTGGTGCCCGGCGACCCGACCGCCGCCTTCGCGGACGCCAGCGCCACGCCGGAGCAGATGGCCCGGCTGCGGCACGAGCTGGGGCTGGACCTGCCGCTGCCCCAGCGCATGGCCGACTGGTACGGCCGCCTGCTGCACGCGGATCTCGGCCAGTCCATCCTGCTGCGCCGCAGCGTGACCGACGCGATCCTGGAGCGGCTGCCGGTCACGCTGTCGCTGGCCGGGATCGCGCTCGTCGCGGCGCTGGCCGCCGGGGTCGCGGCCGGGATGGTCGCCGCCGCCTACCATAAGCGCTGGCCGGACCAGGTGGTGATGACGGCGGCGCTGTTCGGCCTGTCGGTGCCGGAATTCTGGCTGGGGCTGATGCTGATCCTGCTGTTCGCGGTCCGCCTGGGCGCCTTCCCAACCGGCGGCTTCGTGCCCATCGAGCAGGACCCGGCCGCATGGGCCCGCAGCATCGCCCTTCCGGCGGCGGCCCTGGCCGCGGTGCAGGTCGGCTTCATCGCCCGCATGACCCGGGCCGCCGTGCTGGACGTGCTGCACCAGGACTTCATGCGCACCGCGGATGCGAAAGGACTGAGCCGGGCCGACATCATGCTGCGCCATGGCCTGCCGAACGCGCTGGTGCCGATCCTGACCGTCGCCGGCATCGTCACGGGCAGCCTGCTCGGCAACGCGGTGATCATCGAGCAGGTGTTCTCCATCCCCGGCGTCGGCCGGCTGGTCGTCGGCGGCATCCTGTCCCGCGACTACCCCGTCATCCAGGGCGGGCTGCTGTTCCTGGCGGCGATCTACCTGATGATGAACCTGGTCGTGGACGTGCTCTACGCCGTCGTGGACCCGCGGATCAGGCTGGAATGAGCTCCGTGAGCAGCATGAGCGCCGCGGTCGCAGCGCCCGCACCCAGTCCCGGCGGCCAGGCGCTCCGCCAGTTGCTCGGCCATCGCGGGTTCCTGATCGGGGGCGCGCTGGTCGCCGCCATCGTGCTGGTGGCCGTCTTTGCCGGCGCGCTGGCGCCGTTCGATCCGCTGCGCAGCAACGTCCGCATGCGGTTGAAGCCGCCGGACGGGCTGCACTGGCTCGGCACCGACCATTTCGGGCGGGACATCCTCAGCCGGCTCATGGTCGGCGCCCGCATCTCGCTGGTGATCGGCCTGTGCACCGCACTGACCACCGGCGTGTTCGGCACCTTAATCGGCGCGCTGGCCGGGTTCTTCCGCTCGCTGGACCACGTGCTGATGCGGCTGATGGACGCGTTGATGGCCTTCCCCGCTATCCTCCTGGCGATCGCGGTCAGCGCGACATTGGGCGCCTCCGTCACCAACGTCATCATCGCGCTGTCGGTCGCCACCACGCCGCACACGGCCCGGATCGTGCGCGCGGCGGTGCTGGTGGTGCGGCACATGGACTACGTGGAAGCCGCCCGCGCGCTGGGTGCCGGCGAGCTGCGCCTCCTGCTGCGTCACGTGCTGCCGAACACCCTGGGGCCGCTGATCGTGCGGCTGACCTACGTGTTCGCCACCGCGATCCTGGCCGAGGCCGCGCTGTCGTTCATCGGCGTCGGCCCGCCGCCGCCCGCGCCCACCTTCGGCAACATCATCGCCCAGGGCCGGGATTTCATGGCGGACGCGCCCTGGATCACGCTGTTCCCCGGCATCGCCGTCATCCTGTCCGTCCTGGGGCTGAACCTGCTGGGCGACGGGCTGCGCGACGTGCTCGATCCCAGGATGCGCGTCTGATGCTGCGCGTCGGAAACCTTCGCGTCGTGCTGGCCGGCACCGGCGCCGCGGTGCTGGACGACGTGTCGTTCTGCCTCGCTCCCGGCGAGGTGCTGGGCGTGGTCGGCGAGTCCGGGAGCGGCAAGAGCATGCTGGCGCTGGCCGTGATGGGGCTGCTGCCCCCTGCCTTGCGCCGGGCCCAAGGACGCATCCTGCTGGGCGGGCAGGACCTGACTGCGCTGTCCGAAACCGCCTGGCGTGCCCGGCGCGGCCGGGAGATGGCCATTATCTTCCAGGAGCCGATGACCGCGCTGAACC
>JBBSIT010000046.1:0-13103 GCA_038231995.1 Acetobacterales bacterium
CGCCGGGTCGATCAGCCGGTTCCTGTTCGCCTCCGCGCCCGAGGCGGCGCTGGCCGCCGAGATTGCGGCGACCGGGTGCGACGGCGTGATCGCAGGGCATTGCGGGATACCGTTCACCCGCGTGGTGGGCGGGGCGCTATGGCACAACCCGGGGGTCGTCGGGATGCCGGCCAATGACGGCACGCCCCGCGGCTGGTTCTCGCTGCTGACGCCGGTGGATGGCGGGATCGAGGTCGAGCACCGGCCGCTGGAGTACGACCATGCGGCGGCGATGGCGGCGATGCGGGCCTCGGGGCTGCCGTCGGGCTACACCGAGGCGCTGGGGACCGGGCTCTGGCCGTCCTGCGACGTGCTGCCACCCGCGGAGCTGGAACAGCGTGGACGGCCGGCAGCCCCGGCCGGCTGCCGATGGCCCTGATCCGACGGCACGCCACCGCCATCCGCGGCGCGATGGCGATCAGCGGCCTGGTCGCCGCGCTGTCGGCGATCGCGCTGCTGCCGCCACTCGGCCAGCCGGCGCCGCGCTGGGCGTGGCGGTTCCTGATCGCCTGGTGCGTCGCCGTGCCCTACTGGCACTTCGCCGAATACCACTTCCTGCGCGACCCGGCGCAGACCGCCGCGCAACGCCAGGACTTCATCTATCTGCAGACCCTGTCGCGCACCGTCTGGATCGGCATCGCGCTCGTGCTCGCGACACGGGTCGCAGCCTTCGGGTCAGCCGCCCAGTAGGGCGCGCTTCAGCGCCTCCGACGTCGGCTGCGTCCCGATGAAGGTGGCGAGCAGCAGCCGCGCGAAGGCCCCGTCCGGCACGGCGCCCAGCGTTCGCCCATTGAGCGCAACCTGCAACCTGTCCGCGGCGATCGCGGGCGTCAGCGCCAGGAATCGTTCGACCGAGGTCGCTTGCACCGGGCACGGGGCCAGGCAGTTCGCATCGAAGTAGTGCCGCCAGGCCGCGTGCGCGTCCGCCTGGCCGATATCTCGGAGGTAGCGGACCGCGATAAGCTTCGGCGCAGCTGAGGCCATGACCGCCTCGGCGTCGTGCGCCGGCGCCGTGAGGTACAGGCTCGCGACATACACGCGGACGCGGAAGACGGAATAGAGCCGGACTCCCATCCCGTTCAGCCGCATCGTCCGCCCGGCCGACTCGCGCGTCGGCGGCATCGTCACGCCGTCCAGCTCCGCCGCCTGCACGGCGTCGCACAGGGCCAGCAAGACTGCGAGTGCGAACGCGCTCTTCATGCGCGCGCCCGGGTTTGCGGACAGGGACAGCAGCGCGCCCGCGTCGGCTGCCGGTTGATGGTCCAATCGTATTGGAAGAACCGCACGCGGTAGTCCTGGGGGATCGGCGTCGCGCGGTAACGGTTCACGTAGGCGATCAGCGACGGCGCCTTGGCGAGGAAGTCTGCGGGGTAGAAGTCGAGGATCGCGGAGAGGAACACCGTACGCTCAGCATCTTCGACCGTCACGTTCCGCGGCTCCGCGAAGAAGCGTCGGGCGGCGGCGTCCAGCTCCTGGTCCAGCCCCGCGGCGGTGAACGGCGCACGCGGCAGGCGGGGGCACGACACCGCCATGCAGTTGAGCGCGAAATGCACCCGTTCCTCACCGATCGGACGGATCACGTCGTTCTCGTAGTCGTAGAGCGAAATCGTCAGGCCGCCGGCTACGAAGCGGGTCAGCTTGAAGAAGCCCACGCGACCCAGCAGCGACAGCCGCGTCGGAATGCCGTCGCGGACGACCCCGTACCTCGCGAGCGCGTTGTAGGCGTTGAGGTGGAAGGCGATCCGGTCGGCGCGCGCCGGGAACGCCTCGGGCGCGTTGTTCGGTGCCGCCCGGGCGATGTCCGCCACCACCGCCTCGATCGGCCCCGGCCGCGCGGCCAGCATTGCGAAATCGACCCGCCCCTCCGCATCGACCGTCGCGTCGAGCACGGCGGCCCAGTCGGCAGGAGGAGCCGGCCCGGCAGGCTCGGGTGCATGGACCGTGGCGCAGCCCGCAAGCAGCGCGAGCAAAGCCATCCGCATCATGCCGCGCCACGTCATTGCCAATACGCCCCACACGGTACAGCCGCGCCCGCGACCACGCGGCAAAGCACTGCCCCCGATCCGCTCCACCGGTCCCCGTGCAACGTAACTGCCCACGGCATGAATGCGAAATCCGCTGCATAGTGCCCGAGGCCGAGAGGGATCCTGCATATGCGCACCAACCCGTTCACCGACTCGTTCTATTTCCTCATCGGCCAGACACCGGACCACGACGCGCTGGGCTGGGCACGGTATCTGCTGGTGGCGCTCTATGCCGCGGCCCTGGTGGGCGGGATCGCCGTCGCCCTGCGCGCTTGGTCGCGGGACCCGGCGCAACGCACCGGGCGCGACCTCGGCATCTGGCTGTTCCGCATGCTGATCGGCACGATGTGGCTGCAGGGCTCGTTGTGGAAGCTGCCCCTGCCGGTCTCGGGCGGGTTCCGCTACTGGACGGAACAGCTGGTCGAGCATTCCTGGCTGCCGGCGCACGCGGCCCTGGTGCGCGACGTCCTGCTGCCCAACATCGCAATCCTTGATCCCATCGTCTGGATCACAGAGACGCTGCTCGGCCTGTCGCTGATGCTGGGCTTCGGCGTGCGCATGGCCGGAGTGGTGGGGATGCTGTTCACGGTGAATCTGTGGATCGGCCTATATCACCGCGGCGACGAGTGGCCGTGGAACTATATTTTCCTGATCTTCGTCCACGGCTTCTTCGTGCTGGACCGCGCCGGTGAATCTCTGGGCCTGGACGGCCTGCTGCGCCGCCGCAGCGCTGCGGTCAGCCGGACGGCGTACGTGCCATGACGATGGTGGTGCACGCGCTCTCGAGCTTCGCCATGTCGCGTTGCGGCGCCATCCGGATCGACAGCCGGCGATCGTCGCCGCGGATCACCGGGCAATAGGGGTCCGGCTCGCCCAGCGCGTCCATCAACCGGCGCCGTCCGGCGCAGCCGCCGTGGCAGGCCGCCTCGTGCTCGCACCCATGACAGGCCGGCGGCAGCGACCGCGCGTCAGCGAACGGCTCGGTCTCCACGATGGCCGGGCCGGCCTGCAGCAGGATATCGAGCGGCTCGCCGCCGCCGGGCCAGTAAACGCAGGGCTGGACGGTGCCTCGCGGCGTGACCCGCACCGTGCCCACGCCACAGCCACCCCGGCGCGGCGACAGCCCGGCCAGGGCACGCACCAGCGGCTCTCCGATCGCGATCACGTCCGTCCGCGCGAACAGCGCCTGGAACCCGGCCCAGTATTCGTCGTAGGTCAGCGCGAAGGCATCGCTGCGGACGGATTGATAGACATTGAGGCGCAACGGAGCGTCGAAGGCCGCGGCCACCGTCGCGATGTCCGCGAGCCGGTCGTAGTTGCTGCGCATCATCACGGCGATGATCGTGACCCGCACGCCCAGGCGCCGGCATCGCGCGGCCTGCTCCTGCACCAGATCCCAGTTGCCGGCGCCGCGCTGCGCGTCCTGCTCGGCCCGGGTCGGGTAGTCGAGCGAGAACTCCACCTCTGCGAAGCTCGCGAGGTCGGCGTCGTCCAGCGCAGCGATGGAATGCCCGTTCGAGGTGATCGTGAGCTTGATCGGCTGCGCCCGCAGCAGCGCCAGCATGGCGCGGAACTCGGGGTGCATGCCGTTCTCCCCGGTGCCGAGGTTGACCGAGCGGACCGGCAGCGCCGCCATCACGTCCTGCACGGTCCCGAGCGTCAGCCGGTCAGTCCGCGTCGGGTCGCGGTAGCAGAACGAGCAGGCCAGGTTGCACTCGTTGGTGAGTCCGAGGCCAAGCGAGAAGCGCGTGTCGGAGGTCGGCGTGACATCGGTCATGACAGGGCGCATCCCGTGTTGATAATGGTATGCCGATGTCCATAGCCACTCCGCTTCAGCCAGACCAGGATGCATCGCGCTGGAGCGACCACGCGGCGCTGTATGAACAGGTGTTCGAGCCGCTGACGACGGCCTTCGCAGCCCAGGTCTTCGAGCGACTGGCTCCGCTGTCCGGACTGGACCTGCTGGACGTCGCGGCCGGCACGGGCGGGGCGGCCATCGAGGCTGCGTCGCGCGGCGCAGGCGTGGTGGCGATCGACGCTGCGCCAGGAATGGTCCGCCGCATCGCCTGCCGCGCCCCAGGGATTACGGCGCGGGTGATGGACGGCACCGCCCTCGACCTGAAGGACGCCAGCTTCGACATCGGCTTCTCCTGCTTCGGAATCGTGCTGTTCCCCGATCCGGACGCCGGCATGGCGGAGCTGTTTCGCGTGGTTCGGCCCGGCGGCCGCGTCGCGATCGTCACCTGGGCGGAGCCGCACCGCTACGCCCTGGTCGCCCGGCTGCAGCTGGCGATCCTCGCCGTGCGCGGAGCTGCAGCGCCGCCGGGTCCACTGCCGGCGCAGTTGCGCTTCATCGATCCGGATCGGCTGCGCACATTGGTGGCGCAAGCGGGGTGCGCCGGCATCGACGTGTGTCCGCTGGCGGCCGACCTGGTCGCCGCGTCCGCAGAGGCGCTTGCGGCGTCGCTCGCCTTCGCGCCGGGAATGGCGGCGATGCTGGCCTCGCTCGGGCCGGACCGTGCGGCGGTGCTCAAGGCCTTCGCGGAGCGACTCGCGGAAGACCAAGGCCCGGGGCCGGTGCGCCTCGGCGCTGTCGCTCACGCGGCCATTGCCGTGCGGCCATAGCCCGTGTTGTCGTGTAACCATCCTCGACGTCGGGGCGAATTGACCGATCGCGAACTTCCAGCGCCAGGACACCCGGATCATGCATCGCCGCACCCTGCTCGCTGCCCTCTCGGCATCCATCGCCGGGAGCGCCTCCGCCCAGCCCGCGCGGCGGCTGGCCTTCACCGCGATCCCGGACCAGGATGAAACGCGCCTGGTCGAACGGTTCGGCAGGGTGGCGACCTATCTCGAGGCAGCACTCCAAGGCCCGGTCGTCTACGTTCCGGTAAAGAGCTACCCGGCGGCGGTGACGGCGTTCACTAACGACCAGGTGCAGCTCGCCTGGTTCGGCGGCTTCACCGGAGTGCAGGCCCGCCGCGCCGTCCCCGGGTCCAAGGCGATCGCCCAGGGGGTCGAGGACACGGCCTTCACCAGCTACTTCATCGCCAACGCCGCGACCGGCCTCACGCGCGGCGACACGTTGCCGGCGGGCATCGCCGGGCGCAGCTTCACCTTCGGCGCGCGCGCCTCCACCTCCGGCCGGGTGATGCCGGAGTTCTACCTCCGCAAGCAGTTCAACAAGCCGCCCGCCGAGCTTTTCTCCCGCGTCGGCTTCTCCGGAGACCACACGCGCACGCTGCAGCTCGTGCAGTCCGGCGCCTTCGAGCTCGGCGCCATGGACTTCTCGGTGTTCGGGCTGGAGCAGGCCGCCGGCCGCGTGGACCCAGCGAAGGTGTCCGTGATCTGGCAGACGCCGCCCTTCCCCGACTACAACTGGACCCTGCGCGGCGACGTGGACCGCAGCTTCGGCGCCGGGTTCACGTCGCGTGTTCAAGCGGCCCTGCTGGCGATTAAGGACCCGGCGATCCTCACGCCCTTCGCCCGCACCGGCTTCGTCGCGGCCCGAAACGCCGACTACGAACCGGTCGAGACGGTCGCCAAGGCCACCGAACTGCTCGACTGATTGGCGCCGCTGGTGGAGCTGCGGGACGCGACCGCGGGCTATGCCGGACGGCCCGTGCTGCAGGGCGTGACGCTGGCGCTGCACCGGGGTGAGCGGGTGGCGGTGCTCGGCAAATCCGGCAGCGGCAAGTCCACCCTGCTCGGTCTGCTGTATGCGCGCCTGGCCGACCAGACCGCGCTGGTGCCGCAGGCGGCGGCCCTGGTTCGCCCGTTGAGCGTGTTCCACAACGTCTACATGGGCCGGCTCGACCGGTATTCCACGCTGCGCAACTTGCGGATGCTGGCCTGGCCGGCACGGGCGGAGGTCGCCGCGGTCTCGGCCACGCTCGCCGAGGTGGGGCTGCAGGACAAGCTGTTCGCGCGCGCCGGCACGCTCTCCGGCGGGCAGCAGCAGCGCGCCTCGGTGGCCCGCGCACTCTACAACGGCCGCCCCGTCGTCATCGGGGACGAGCCGGTATCGGCGCTGGACGAAGTGCAGGCGGCCAGCATTCTCCGGCTCATGGCGACCCGGCACGACACGCTGGTGCTCGCCATGCACGACATCGGCCTGGCGCTCGCCTTCTCCGACCGCGTCGTCGTCCTGCAGGCGGGCCGGCTGGTGCTGGATGCCCCGGCCTGCAGCCTCTCGCCAGACGAGCTCCGGCGATTCTACGCCTGACGCCGCTCCGCACCCGGCTGGGCTACGCCGGCACCAGCTATGGCCTGCTGACGATCGCTGCGCTGTGCCTCATGGTTGCCGATGTCGGCGTCAGCGCGCTGCATCCGGAGGCGGAGCTGATGCGGTTGCTGACCGGCGTGCTGCACCCGGACCTGCTGGCCGTGCATGCGGCCAGCGTGGTACTGACCGTCGCCTTCGCCGTGCTGGGCGTGGGTCTCGGCGCCACGGTCGGGTTCGTCCTCGCGCTCGGCTTCCAGCAGTCCCGGGCCGTCCGGGCCCTCGCGGCCAGCCTGCGCTCGGTGCACGAGCTGTTCTGGGCGCTGCTGCTGCTCCAGGTCACCGGCGTGTCGCCGACCACCGGCATCCTGGCAATCGGCATTCCCTATGCCGGCATCTTCGCCAAGGTCTTCTCAGAACTGATCGAGGAGGCGGACCTCGCGGCCGAACGCGTTCTGCCGCCCGGCACGTCGGTCGTGTCGCGCTTCGCCTACGGCCGCCTGCCCGAGCTCGCCGGGCCGTTCCGCAGCTACCTGCTCTACCGGCTGGAATGCGGCCTGCGCTCCACGCTCGTGCTGGGGTTCATAGGCCTGCCGACGATGGGCTTCGAGCTCGAGAGCTATTTCCGGCAGGGCCACTACGCACAGGCGGCCGCCTTCGTCGGCGTGTTCTACGTGCTGATCGCCACGCGGCGGATCTGGGCGCGGCCGGCCACGCTGCCGCTGCTCCTGGCCGGCAGCGTGGCGGCGCTGGCGTGGCTCACGACGCCGCTGCCGGGCCAGTCGGCCTGGATCAACCTGGCACGGTTCCTGGGGCACGACATCGTGCCGCGCCCCTTGCGGGACGGAGGCGCGGGGCTGGACGGGCTGTGGCCTTGGCTCTGGCCCATCCTGCGGAACCAGGTCGTGCCCGGCGTCATCGACACGCTCGTGCTCTCGCAGATCGCGCTCGTGGCGATGGCCGCACTCGCGCTGGTGCTGTTCCCGCTGGTCACGCGGCGCGTATCGGGACGGGCGGCGCGCCCGGTCGCGCGCACGCTGCTGGTCGTGCTCCGCTCCACGCCGGAATACATGGTCGCCTACGTGCTGCTGCAACTGCTCGGCCCCTCGATGCTGCCGGCCATCATCGCGCTCTCGCTACACAATGCGGGGATCGTCGGTTTCCTCATGGGCGGCCACGCGGACGCCCTGGCCTACCGCGCCGATGCCCCACGCGGGCTCGACCTCTACTGCTACGAGACGCTGCCCCGGCTCTATGGCCAGTTCCTGGCCTACGTGCTGTATCGCTGGGAGATCATCGTGCGGGAAAGTGCCATCTTTGGCATCCTAGGGGTGACGACGCTGGGCTTCTATGTGGACGGTGCAATCGCCGAGCTGCGGCTGGACGTGGCCGTCGTGCTGATCGTCGCCACAGGCGCGCTGTCGATGTCAATCGACGCCTTCTCCCGCGGGCTGCGGCGGAGGCTGCGGATCGACGACCGGCCGGTCCGCCTCTCGGCGAGCGAACCCTCCCGGGCCGTGGCATGCGTCTAGGCCCCGTGGTGAAGGACGTGCTGCTGGTGGGCGCGGGCCATGCCCACGTCGCGGTGCTGCGCGCCTTCGGCATGCGCCCGATCGAGGGCGTGCGGTTGACCTTGCTGACGCGTGAGGTGGAGACGCCCTATTCGGGCATGCTGCCGGGCGTCGTGGCCGGGCAATACGGCTTCGACGACGCGCACATCGACGCGGGACGGCTCGCGCGCTTCGCCGGCGCCCGGCTGTATCAGGACGAGGCGGTCGGGATCGACGTGGCCGGGCGGCGTGTCCTGTGCCGCGAGCGGCCGCCGGTGCCGTATGATCTCCTGTCGCTCGACATCGGGTCGCGCCCCAACACGGGCGACGTGCCGGGCGCCGCGACGCACGCCATCCCGGTCAAGCCTATCGATGGCTTCCTCGCACGGTTCGATGGCGTGCTGGCGCGGGTGCGCGCGGGGCGGTCGCGGCACGTCCTGCTGGTGGGCGGCGGGGCCGGCGGGGTCGAGTTGCTGCTGTCGGTCGAGCAGCGGCTGCGACGGGAGGCGCCGCCCGGGGCCGCCCTCGGCTTCACGCTCGTGGCCGGATCGGAGGACGTGCTGCCGCGGCTCCCGGCACGATTCCGCGCCCGTTTCCGCGCGATCCTGGCCGAACGCGGCATCGGCGTGCGGACGGGCGTGCGGGTCGCTGCGGTCGAGGCTGGCTGCGTCGTGCTGGCGGACGGCACGCGCCTGCCGGCCGACGAGATCCTGTGGACGACGGAGGCTGCGCCCGCCTCCTGGCTCGCCGGGACGGGACTGCCGCTCGAAGCTGGGTTCCTGAGCGTGGACGCGACCCTTCGCGCGGCCGGGGACGTGTTCGCGGCCGGCGACATGATCGCGTTCCGGCCAGGCGCGATCCCGCGGTCAGGCGTCTATGCGGTGCGGGCCGGGCCGGTGCTGGCGGACAACATCCGCGCGACCCTGACGGGCCGAGCCTTGCGGCCCTACCGTCCTCAGGCGCAGGCGATGGCCATCGTCACCACCGGCCGGCGGCACGCCGTGCTGACCCGCAACGGCCTGACGCTTGAGGGCGGCTGGGCCTGGCGACTGAAGGACTGGATCGATCGGCGATGGATGGCCCGCTACAACGATCTGCCGCCGATGCCCGGGCCGAAGGCAGGTCCGGCCTCTCCGCTGGCTGACAAGGCGGCGTTGCGGGACATCTCGGCCATCGCGATGCGCTGCGGCGGCTGCGGCGCCAAGGTCGGCGCCACGGTGCTCAGCCGCGCGCTCGGCCGGATCGAGCCGATGCAGCGCGCCGAGGTGCTGGTGGGCCTGGACTCGCCGGACGACGCCGCGGTGGTCGATACGGGCGGTTCGCGTCTGTCGGTCCACACGGTCGATTATTTCCGCGCCATCGTGGACGACCCCTACCGCTTCGGCATGATCGCGGCCAACCACGCGCTGGGCGACGTGTTCGCCATGGGAGCGGAACCGCAGACCGCGCTGGCCATCGCCACCGTTCCCTACGGGCTGGAAGCGAAGGTCGAAGCCGACCTGTCGGACATGATGCAAGGCGCGAACGAGGTGCTGCTTGCCGCCGGGTGCGCGCTGGTCGGCGGGCACACCAGCGAGGGCGCGGAACTGTCGCTCGGGTTCGCGCTGAACGGTCTAGCGGGCCGAGACGCCTTCCTGCGCAAGGGCGGCTTGCGCCCGGGCGACGCGCTGATCCTCACCAAGCCTATCGGAACCGGCACGCTGCTGGCCGCCGACATGCGCGGGCAGGCCCGTGCGCGCTGGGTGCTGGCCGCACTCCGGCACATGACGGTGAGCAACGGACCGGCCGCTGCCGTGCTGGCCCGGTATGGCGTTCATGCCGCCACCGACGTGACCGGCTTCGGCCTGCTGGGCCACCTCGTGGAGATGACGAAGGCCAGCGGGGTCGACGCGGAACTCGTTCTGTCGAGCATCCCGCTGCTGGAGGGCGCTCAGGAAACGATCGCCGCGGGCGTGTTCTCCTCGTTGCAGCCGGCCAATGTGCGGCTGCGTCGGGCGATACGCGACCTCAATGCGGCGCAGCGACTGCCGCTCTATCCCGTGCTGTTCGACCCGCAGACGGCAGGCGGCCTGCTGGCCGGTGTGCCGGCCGAAGCGGCCGAGGCGTGTGTGCAGGCGCTTCGGGCCGCAGGATACTGTCAGGCCGCCATTATCGGCCGCGTGCACACGCAGGCCGATGCACTCGAACCGCTGACGCTGCTGCCGTGATGGACGGGGTCGCTCAACGTTGCGGCGTGCCCGCAGCACCGCGGCCCGGCTCAGCATCCCGGAACGCTTTCGCGGAGGCTTCGACCAGGCGAATCGCCGTGACCGAGCCCTCGGCCTCGCCCTTCTCGAAGTCGCTGCCCTGCTGCTGGCCCATGCTGTTCGTGACGTGGGCGAAGCAGGTAACGGACGCGCCGCGGGCGGCTGCGAAGGCGTAGAGGGCGGCCGCCTCCATCTCGACCGCGAGCACGCCGCGAGCGCGGGCGGCGTCGATGGCGGCCTGAGTCTCGCGATAAGGCGCGTCCGTCGTCCAGGTCGCGCCGCGGTGCAGGGCCACGCTTCCGGAGCCGCCGGCGGGAAGCAGCGCCTCGCGCAGGGTTGCGTTAACCCGGTCCAGCAAGGCTGGGTCCGGCGCATTGACGAAGTCGCCGGTCTCGGGCGCAAGATAGTGGCCGCTGGTGCCCTCGTCGCGCAATGCCCGGTCGATCAGCACGACGTAGGGCGGCTCGCCGAGATCCGCGATCCGGCCAGCCGAGGTGATGCTGACCAGATGACGGCAGCCGGACGCGAACAGTTGCTCGGCCACCAGCACCGCGAAGGGCGCGCCTACCGCGCACCCCACGATGCCGGCAGTCATGCCCCCTGCGAGTTCGAACTCGGACAGCTCGGTGTGGTAGCAGGCCCATCCCGGGCTCGGCCGCGCCTGGCCCTGGCGGCGCAGGTGGCGAACCAGGTCGCCGTCCGGATCCAGTACGCAGATCTCAGGCACGTCGCGCGCCGGCAGGCCTCGTTGCCTCCGGGCTTCGCGCAACAGGTGCTGCGGTTTGAACACGGATGGCGCCGTATGGTCGCGCACGGGCCAGGCTGGCGCCGCTGGAGTCCTATTCTCCTGCATGACGCACGATCCCCGGCCGCCGGGCGCCGGTGGCAGCGTTGACGGCGCGTGGCAGCCGGCACCCCGTCACGAGTGCATGGAGCGCCGCGATGACCAGCGGCGTCAGCACGGTCGAGGGCACGATGCCGCTGGCCACAGATGCGGCGATGCGCCGCATCACCTCGGACCCGGTGCACGCGTTCCACAGAATCGGCTCCATAACGATCAGCGCCTCGATGACCCGGCCGAAATCAAACCTCTGCAGACGAACGCGGCATTCTCGCTCATCATCGCTTACTGCCCCTTTCAGCCGAGTCTCGCGTTCGCTCAAGCAACGTGGCATTCAACCATAGTCACGCCGTCGAGACCGACACAGACGTGGTCGCCGGGGCGCACAGGGTATAATCCCAGCACGGTCCCCGCCAGCACGAGATCGCCTGGCGCCAGCGTCAAGCCATATGCAGCGAGATGACTCCGTAGCCACTCGAGGGAGGCTTGCGGTCCGCCGGGGCGAGGCCACAAGTTCCCCTCGCCCAGAAGCTCGCCGTTGACCCGGACTGCCAACATCGCGTGTTGCGCCGGTGAGGACGACGTGCCGGCAGGAAGGACGACGCCGGCGTTCAGGCCGTTGTTCCCCACCAGCTCGACCAGCGTCCTCCTGGGTTCCCTGAAGACGAAGTTGTGCAGCTCGATGACCGGGAAGGCCTCGGCCGGCTCGCCATCCGCCCCGATCCGGACAGCCATCTCGCCTTCGATCGCAAGGTTCGCATGAGATGCCGCGTCGATCGTATCTCCGGACCGGCGCAGCTCGCTGCGGAACAGGCAGCCTCGGATGGGACCTTCCATGCCGAACTGCGCGACCGTGCCCGGTCCGGTGCAGCCGACCTTGTAGCCGATCACCTCGTCGCCGGCGCCGATGCGCAGCCGCGAGACGGCGTCCTGCAGGCCGTAAGCCTGCGCCAGGTCCAGGGTGTCAGGCGCCTCCGCGAAATACGTCCCCGGGTTGCGCGACCGGTAGTCCCGCCACTGCCGCTCCGCGATCTGCGCCAGAGATTGGCTCATGTCGCGGCGACGCTGGCGGCCGTCTGGCCGAACAGCAGCTTCTTGCCCTCCTCCGTCACCGCTGGCTGGGTGAACGGCTCGCCCTTCGCGTAGGCGCGGACCGTCGCTGGTCGCTCCCTGATCTCATTGAACCAGCGTCGCAAGTGCTTGAAGCTGTCGATGTCCTGCTGCTGCCGCTTCCACGGCACGATCCAGGGATAGGAAGCCATGTCGGCGATCGTGTAGTCCTGCCCGGCGACGAAGCGATGGTCGGCCAGGCGGCGGTCCAGCACGCCATACAGGCGGTTGGTCTCGTTCACGTAGCGGTCGATGGCGTAGGGCAGCTTCTCCGGCGCATATATGCCGAAATGGTGGTTCTGCCCGGCCATCGGCCCTAGCCCGCCCATCTGCCAGAACAGCCATTCCGTCACGGTCTTGCGCCCCCGCAGGTCCCGCGGCAGGAACTGGCCAGTCTTCTCCGCCAGATAGAGCAGGATGGCGCCCGACTCGAATACCCTTACCGCCTCCCCCTTGTCTGCCGGGTCCGTGTCGATGATGGCCGGCATCCGGTTGTTGGGCGAGAAGCGCAGGAACTCCGGCTTGAACTGGTCGCCGGCGCTGATGTTGATGGGGTGGATGGCGTAGTCGAGGCCGG
Organism: Acetobacterales bacterium; assembly: GCA_038231995.1. GTDB lineage: Bacteria > Pseudomonadota > Alphaproteobacteria > Acetobacterales > Acetobacteraceae > JBBSIT01. Next base: position 12,610 of record JBBSIT010000046.1, read on the forward strand.
CTTCCTCCAGGAACATGGTGACCTTGTGCCCGTTCGGGGTCGGCCAGTAGTAAAGCTGGATCACACCTTGCCTCCTCGCATATCGTCGTTCTTCAGCAGCGCCAGCACGCCCTGGGCCGCACCCTCCAGCACGTCCCGCTGCGGACGCGTGCGCGCCAGCACGCGGATGCCGAGCAGCACGCTGAGCAGCAGCTTCGCCAGGGCGTCCGCCGGCTGCCGCGCCGCTACCGTCCCGTCCTGCTGCCCGGCCGTGACGCAGCGCTGGAAGAAGGCCTCGATAGACACCAGCTCCTGAGCCACCACCGCCCGGAACTCGGGGTCGTGCGGCGCCATCTCCAGGGCGGAGTTCACCAGCATGCAGCCCCGGCACTCCCGGTCCGTCACCGACCGCTCGATGATCTCGTCGAGGAAGGCGCGGATGGCGGCGAACGGCGGCAGGCTCGCCTCGAGACGGGCGACCCGGTCGCGCACGCTCTGCTCGAGGTAGAAGTCCA